>JBNJEI010000067.1:0-10959 GCA_051745755.1 Fibrobacterota bacterium | reverse complement strand
TTGAAACTGCCGCAACTGACTGATTTAAAACTCGTCCTGAAGAAGCCGGCACCCGGCATTTTGAAAAACCTGGGGGCATGGGGAGGGTTTTAAATTATTTTTACAGACAGCGATCCTTTTACGAAAAACGCTGCAGGCTGTCCCGGGCGTTATGGTATGGTGGAGAGGAATAAAAAAACATCTCGTATCGGAGACTTCAATGAAAAAATATCTGTGTGCCGCCCTTGGTATTTTCGGTATACTCGCGGCAGGGCTGCGGATATACAATACAGCCTCTCTTCCGCCGCGCTATGCCCCCACCTCCGTATTTGATACGGTATTTACCCCGGAGACGTCCTTTTCAGATTATATTGAATATCATAGAACTATGCTCAAAACCATTCATCCCCGCCGCTCCGATTCTGTGCGTGCCAATATGGCTCCCTTTGAACTGAAACCCGAAAAAGAAACAAACCGGGGGGTTTTGCTGATTCACGGTCTGACAGATACCCCCTTTGCCATGAAAGATATTGCCAAAGAAGCGGTTCGACGCGGCTATCATGTGCGGGCCCTTCTTCTGCCCGGCCACGGAACCGTTCCGGGGGATTTGCGCATCATCCACCGGCGGCAATGGGAACGCGCTTTAAACTACGGTATTTCCTCCTTTGAAGACGAGGTTGATACCCTGTACGGAATCGGCTATTCACTGGGAGGGGCACTGCTGTTTGCTCATGCACGGGAGGATGATTTTGCGGGGCTGGGACTGATTTCCCCCGCAATAACACTTCCTCCGGAAGCGGTGCTGCCCATGATTCTGCAGTATAGTATGCCCTGGTACCGAAAGGAAGGTGACACCAATCCCTATAAATATGAATCGGTGTGCATGAGCTCCATGGCCCAAACCTATCATGTCAGCCGAAAGGCGCAGAAACGATACCGCGGGGGCGATTTTCCCGATATTCCTCTTTTTATTGCCGCCAGCGGTGATGATGCAACCCTGGGAGAGATTGATCTGTATCAGGAAATCATTACAGGACGGGATAGTGATGCCGCCCGGGGGCTGTTGTATGTCAGGGAGGAAAAGCCAGACTCCGGGCAGATTATCTATCGGCGCGCACAGTATCCTGAGGAGAATATTTTTTCCTTTTCCCATCTCAGCCTGCCCTATGCTCCGGATAATCCCCGCTACGGCAGGGATCAAAACTTTCGTTTCTGTTTTCATTATCCCCCAAATTCCCCTGAGCGTACAGCATGTCTGAGGAATGAGGACATTCCCTTGGGAGAAGCAGGTATTCAGGATACCGCTGTTTTTGCCCGGCTGTTCTATAATCCCGATTTTTATTGTATGACCCGCACCATCTTTGATTTCTTTGAAGAACTGTGAGACAGGCTCTCCCGGAAATTCTTCAGAGCATAGGGTGTACCCTGGCAGTGGCTTTGAAAGAGGGTTTATTTTGTTTCACCGGTATAACGGTATGAAAAAACCTACCGACATGATCTGTGCGTATCGAAAAAAGGGGGGGTATTATGTGTAAGAATAATGTAGTTTACTGTGCAACCTCATTTTGGGGCAGTGGGTACTATCCAGGAAAAATGATATAACAACATACGAGAGAGGAGAGCATCCGTGAAATATTCAGGAATGAAGATCGTAATTTTTGTATTATTCATCATTGCAGCGGGAATAATACTACTTCGAAAAACATCACAGGAGCCTGCTGAAACACCGGTTCAGGCAGCGGTTTCACAGGAAAACGCGCCGCAAAGGGAGACAGACGATACTCCCGTGATGCTGAGAAATACGCGTGCCATTGGAAAACCAACCACTCTGCCACGGTTTCTTGAGCTGGGTTCACAGAACTGTGTGCCCTGCAAAATGATGGTTCCCGTTCTGGATACACTGCGAAACAGGTATTCAGAAGAATTGAGCATAGAATTTATTGATGTAATGGAAGACCGTGAAACAGCCCAGAAATATGGTGTCCGCGCTATTCCCACACAGGTTATTCTTGACGAAACCGGTGAGGAAGTATTTCGTCACAGGGGGTATTGGGACACCGATGCAATAGAAGAGAAATTGCGGAGTCTGGCTATTCTGGAGGAGAAGGAGTAATGCAGGAACTTTTTGGTGCTCTCAACACTATGATGCAGGGGAGCGCCGGCCTGACCTTGGCCGCCTCCTTCATCTGGGGTGTTTTGTCCATTGCCCTCAGTCCCTGTCACCTCACCTCAATTCCGCTGATTATTGGCTTTGTTGACAGTACGGATGAAACCAGCACGGGACGGCGTTTTACCCTTTCCGCTCTTTTTGCTGCAGGACTCCTTGTTTCCATCGCTCTGATCGGAGCCGTGACCGCTTCGGCAGGTCGTATCATTGGTGATCTCGGCCCCTGGGCGGACTGGATCGGAGCAGCGGTATTTACTGGTATCGGTTTGAGCTTTCTTGATATTATCCCCCTGAATTTCAGCGGAATAAGCGGTATTCCCATAAAAAAGAAGGGCCGCCGGGCGGCTTTTCTAATCGGCCTTGTTTTCGGTATTGCCCTGGGCCCGTGCACCTTTGCCTTTATGGCGCCGGTGCTCACCGTAAGCTTTCTTACTGCTGATTCAGGTTTTGCCCGTAATGCGGGTATACTTCTTTTTTACGGCATCGGCCATTCTGTGCTTATCGTCTTTGCCGGAACGTATACGGGGGCTCTTGAGCGGTATCTGTCATGGAACCGCACCGGGGGACATTCTGATGTGATTAAGAAGATTGCCGGTGTTCTTCTTCTTTTGGGAGCCCTGTATTTTCTGTCAAAGTGATTTTTTCTGAGACCCTCCTTCCACAAAAAGTATGCGGCATTCTTACAATGAGATATGGTTTCTGTGTGCTGATTACCTTGGTTTTGTCGCCATATGGGCCTCGTTACATTGACACATTGTATATCAGGATTCGGTGGTCTGCCTGTTGCTCCATTATGATCCGCTCCCGCTTTGACTTTTGTACTGGAGGCCGGGGCGTGCCGGTCGCTTATAAAACAGTTATTCTGCGCAGCTGCTCAAAAGTGTCAGTGGAGGTGCTTTTTTTCCACCGCGACAGTCTCCGTTTCTCCTGAGAGGCTGCAGGTTTACCCGCCGTAGTCGGGTATGGGGGCAGAAAAAAGGTGCAGTCCCATGAGATCGTGGTTTTGCACCCTGCGGTGTGGCCGGGCAGCGTCAGAAACGGTTTCTTATCAGTTTTCGAACGTACCGTGAATGCATGGTATGCCGGAAAACACAGGTATCTGACAATTGCGACATTCTGTACACCATAGACCCGTATGTTGAAAAACAGAAACAGAGGGAGGTTTGGTTTGGGCTTGTCACCGCTTAACCCTGTCCGATGGCAGGCGAAAATCAGATATACCCCGCCACAGAGCAAAGCTGTATACCTACTCAGGGGAAAATTAATTTTTCCTGAGTCGGCGAATGTGGTGCACATAGGCAATATGTGCGCCGCTGATAATGATACTATTCATAATATACAGCCACATCATAAAAGAAATAAGAGTACCGAGAGATCCGTACACAAGATTATATTTGGCCAATCCGCTTTCGAGAAATGCAGAAAAGAGCAGTGTTACTATTCGTATCCCCGCTGTGGCTGAAACAGAAGCAATAAAGACAGACCTGGTGTGTGATTTGGCCTGAATTACCAGACTGTACAGCGTAAAAAGTCCGAAAAATATAAATATATATATACCGGTTGTGGAAACTATCTCCGCCCAGAAGGGTATTGTATCCTTAAGAAAATTAATATTTTGCAAATACCCAAGCACTACTTCAGCCAGGGAAAATACCGTAAGAAGGAAAAAGAGTCCCACCGCTATCAGGACTGCGATATATCGATTCTTAAACAGGCCGGAAACCTCATATATCTTCCACGCCCGATTGAGATTATTGCTAAGAAAAACAAAAACCCTCGTCCCTGTCCAGACAAGAAAGACGATACTGATAAATCCTATCCTCTCCCTGTTTTGCAATGTCTGTTGAATATTCTCTTCAATAAAATCGCTCGAGGCGTTCGGGAAAAACTCAATAACCGCATCTATCAGAGTAGCCCGTACCGAATCATCTCCAAGAAAATATCCACCAATAACAGCTGCTGCAAGAAGAAGGGGAAACAGTGAAAAGAGCATAAAAAATGACATCGCCGCAGATTCCTCTGACACCCGTTCCTCCTTTATTCTGGAGAGAAACACCGCCGGGAACGAAATACGGTGCGTGTGTGCCGCAGAGGGTTTCCTCATCATACACCTTCTCCTCTCAGGGCAATATCCGCCATAAGTGGATAATGATCAGAGGCTATACGGGTCTGCTGGTGAACCGGCAGAGTAATTTGTGTACTGGTAAGATTCTGAGATAGGAATATATGATCCAATCGTAAAAAACCCATCCATGATTTATCAAAAACTTTTGTGCCGTACAACGAAACGGCATCATTCAGATAGGTGCAGATCTCTGTATATACATATGAATTTTTCCAGGCATTAAAATCGCCGCACAAAATCGTCTCTTCATTCTCCGGAACTGCACCAAGCCAGTCTTTGGACAGGAGATTCTCCAACTGTACCCTTCGTTGTGCCGGAGTTATTCCCAAATGAACATTTATAATATTTATTACTCTCCCCATATACCTGATTCGTATCCATATTCCCCCCCGGGGCTCTTCATCCTTTCTGCCGCCGCTTATAATGCCTTTCTGTACCAATTGGGATTCATAGGCAGATAAAATCACATTACCGTACTGCTCATCCTCAACCAGTTCATATCCGTAGGGGCAGAAGAAATGAGGCTCCATAGTAACCCTGTCTGCGATCTCGGCAGCCTGATCAACCCATCCGGTTCTTTTTCTGACTACATCAACTTCCTGCAATGCAACAATTCCCGGTCTGTATCTGTTTATAATGCGGGAAATTCTTTCAGGGGAGACATTCCCGTCCATGCCGATACAGGAGTGGACATTATATGTCATAACCCGCAGGGTCGTATCGGGACGGGAAGCGGATACGCCGGTCAGGGATGATTCGGGCTTCTCCATTTTCTTCCCGGTTTTTATGGATAACACATACTTTCTTATATCTTCCGCTCGGTAATGTTTTTTGGGGTGGAGCTGTTCAATTTCTTTTGGCATCATAACAAACCCATCTACCTCTTCCGCCGCAACTCCTCCATGTGCACCGTTTTCCACAGAATACGATATGGGAACAGCTCCTTTTCTCCAATCCAGAAGAATCAGATCCCCGGCATTTTTATGATGTACCAGTCGTATCAGATCTTCAGGCATCTCATCTATAAAGGGATGGTCTGTGCCCAAAAGCCGGTAGGTGCTGTCTGGAATACGGGCTTTTTCGCCGGTATTCATATACACATCCGCGGTACCGTCCTCACGCTTCATTAAAACAGCGGGTACACCGAATGTATTCAACAGATCCCCGATGAGGGTACGGCGGGTTTCGGTATCCCATGTATCCGGTACATAGAGGTGTACCAGCGGCCCCCCCACAGCAACTATAAGCTCTGAGGATGAATCCTGTGAGGAATATCCGCTCCCGTTTACTGAATCAGAAAATACACGGCGGATTGCATCACCTCCCATGAGCGCCGCCCGTTTTATCTTTATATCCAGATCCCGGGAGACTATATCGCGGTATTCAAAATTGTGGGAATCGCATATCTGCTGTATTGCTTTGGCAACTGACATGCTGTTTATAAATGAGAATGGTATGGATTTTACCTGCCCATGGTCTGAAAAAATGAGTATGTCGTAATCTATATTTTTTTTCTTATCCGCAGCATTCCATATCCGCTGCACTGCATCATCAATCCCCTGAAGCGTCCAGTGAGCAAAGGCTGAAGAAGGCCCTCTTCTGTGTGACTGCTCATCATAGCCCAGGAAATTGGCATGAATGATTTTTACCCCATTTTCAATATCCCCCCGTACCCGGTGAACCACAAATTCGCGCAGGGTAATGCACACCGTCACCCGTGCAGGGATAAACGTCAGTTCCTTGAGAAAATTATTTCTTCGGAACACGCCCATAATCATATCCCACACCGCAATCACCGCTTCAAGGGAAATAAGCACGGCGATCCTGCTGAAGAGCCTGAACCGTCCCATGACATCCCTGAGTACGCCGAAAAAACCGCGTTTAAAGGAACGTAGAACTCTTTTTTTTACTAAGGGCCCGATATGAGAAAAACAGAATTCGGCTTTGTCACTGCCGCCGGAAAAAACATTGGAATACGAAGCGCCTCCTTCAAGGAGTTTTTCCGCAACGCTGCTATACTCATTTTCTATACTTTTGGCCTCGGCGGTATTAAAAAATGAGACCAGTCTATTGTGTTTTTTGTTGAAGTACCCAAAGGCCGGCACAATGGTTTTCTCCCCGTAGTAGAGCTCTCCCTGAACTGCAGGTGTACTTGAGGGAAGCCCGGAATAAAAATGATAGACTCCGGTATCCTCTTTCTGCTGCAGATGGTTTAAAAAGGGCATGCGATTCTTTTTAACGGCACTGTGCATCTGTGTATAGGAGAGACCGTCTATCTGCAGCAGGATAATACCACGTCCGCTTTGGGATCGTTTATGGTGTTTTTTCGAGGATACCACGAGAAATACAATAGCCCGTAATTTGCGCAGAAGCTGTTTTACGGAAATACTCAGACGCATCATACCTTATACTCCCTTTCCCATGGCCTCACCGGTGGCACTGAGAAAATTCTTCAGCAGTTTCAGTTCCCGTGATATTCGTTTTTTGGTAATGGTAATACCGTGCATATCTTCATCCGTCGGGGCAGGTGGTTCTGTTGTAATGACGGACTCGTAGATCGTAAGTATTTTTTGGCATGTCGTATCAATGGAATATTTCTCAGCTGTATCAAGAGCTCCCTTTTTAAGCATATCCTTCTTTTCCTGACTGCGTGAAAAATACCAGTCAATAGCCTCTGCAAAGGCATGTATATCTTCCGTATACACCAGTTTGCCATTGTATTCATCCTGGATAATATTTTTCACCGCCCGTGCTGAAAGGGCTGTTACGGGAACCCCCGCAGCCATTGCCTCTGCAATTACCAGCCCCTGTGTTTCGGTTTTGGATGCATAGACAAATACATCAAAGGCGTGATAGGCATCAACAAGATCCGTACCTTCCAGCACTCCTGCCAAATGGAGCCGGTCTGCCACGCCCCGCTTTGTAAAAATATCCTCAAAAACCTCCCGGGATTCTCCTTTCCCTGCCACGGCAAAATGAGCGTCTTCAGTGTGAACCATATATTCGGCTACTGCTTCGGCAAGAAAGGTACTGTTCTTTTCCGGAGCAAGGCGGGATACAAACCCCAGCAGTTTGCGTTCTCCGGGTATATCAAATTTTTTTCTGAATGCTTCTCCGTCACCGGTCTGAAACCGGTCGGTATATATTCCGGTGGGAAGGATCCTGATGGTATTGCGTACACCACTCTCTTTCAATTCATCGCGAACATCCCTGCATGGCGCAATAACTGTATTGCACATATTTGCATACCCCACGGCAAGCTGTTTTACAAATTTCTTTAATGCCGGGGAATCCCCCGGGACATAGTGAGTATAATCCTCAAACGCCGTATGATAGGTAAACACTATGGGAATGGAAAACTGTGCAGCCACCCGCTGAGCCGTATCTCCAATCAGAAATGGGTGATGTGCATGAACAATATCGGGACGATATTCTTTCAGGTGCCGTTTAAGGGCTCCCGTAAGCGGTAAGGGGACAGGGAAGTCCGTTCCGTTAAAATTCTGGACTGCGGGTATTCTGAATACCCCATGGTCGTCATTGGCATATCCCTCATATACGGGAGCAACAATAAGAACCTTATGCCCCCGCTTTCTCAATTCATGGGCATATATTTCTATTGATTTTTCAACCCCGCCGACAAAGGGCTTATAGGTATTTGACATCATAACAATATTCATAACTACACCCTTTTATTTAGTGTAAAAATTCTCAAAAACAATCTTGTTTTTATCTTTTTCCCCATACCGCACCTTATCCCCTATGATAACCTCAATATCAACGCCGGGACTCTTCACCCCATCCCATTTTACTGCAATATTTTTCTCTTCAGGTATAATATAAACACTTACGGAGCCCCATTTGGTAGGTGTGGGCCCAAAGGATACCGGTGTTTTATCCGTAAGCCATTCCTCCGGAACACCGCTGCATAAGATTAATTTTTCCCCTTCTTCGCGGACAAACATATTGCGTACCGCAAGGAGCCATTCCGCAGCGGCCCACACATGCTGACCGTCACCCATGGTACCTGTTTTCAGCGTCGGATGAGCAGCTTCCGGCCAATTGCCGGTTTCAGAGGCAAGATGTGCAATTGCCTCTAGCAGCAGACGGTATCTTTTGTCATTATTTCGCAGTAACGCCTGCGCCACATGAAGAGTAAGGTAGGGGTTAATACCGGAATGACTGATATCGTGAAAGAGGGAGTTATCCACCATACAGTTTTCCATTAAATACTCCACGGTCTCACGCACCCGTGCATCTTTTGAATCAAATATTCTCAGGGGATAGCTTGCTGCCAAGGAGCCCACCGCACCTGAGTCCAGTCTTCTGTGAGGTGATGCGGGCATGCCACAGCTCCCGGTTTTCTTCTCAACTGCATCCAGACTCGCAGAAACAGCCTCTGTCATAGTGTCAGCTGCAGCTTTGAACGTCCGGGCCGCGTCAGCATCACCCAACTGCGACATGAGCGTCCCTGCCGCCTGTAAACCGGCAATACTCCAGAAGGTATCCCAGTAATAATTATCATTTGGCCCCAGGTGTTCAGCACTGAATCCTGCGGGCATTATACCGTCCGTAAAGGGATCTTTTGTATCGCTATTCTTCTTACTGATAATCCAGCGGGCAGCTTTCTTAATTTTCTTTTCGTATTTCTTCAGTTTGTCTGTACCGATTACCTCAGACAACTCCTGTAAGAGCCACAGCACCTGGCCGTTGGAATCCCATTCTCCGTTCTGAGACCGTACATATCCTGAACTTTTCTGATAGTGCAGTATCTCCGCGCATATTGACAGCGCCTTTTGGGGCATGCCGCATCGCAGAAGGGCATATCCGATAATAACGGCATCCCTGATCCAGAAATGCTTATATGTGTACGGTCCTGCATACACGCGGTATCCGGTATGCAGCAGCACTGTTCTTAATGCACTGTCATAGATATATGCATACCTGCCGTAATCGGTTGTAAGCTGCGCTGTCCCGCTGAGATGTGAACGCCATATTTGTGCAGGTGTATGCTTTGTCTCCTCCTTGTCAGGCTCAATTTCTGCATAGGGTATCCTCAGCTCAATTTCTCTTCCTGTGCTGTCCAGAGTATACACAGCCCCTCCCGTGGCCATCCCGACAGTACAGGAAACACCGGATTCTTCGGTATAGTCATTACCTCCGGCCCGCTTGTGAAAATCGCCCCGGGAATAATTTGACAGCACAATAGTGTCAGGCCTGTCACGAAGCACGAGCCGTTCTTTTTTATTGACCGTCCACTCAGAGTAATCATTTGAGACCTGTATGGAGTTAATAAAACTGACCCCTTCCGGATTAAAGGGTCTCACACTTACAATCAGCTTGCTGCCCGCTTTGGCTGCAGCTTTAATTTTTATTTTACAATACGGAACCCCGTTCTCAGATTCAACTTCAACCCCTTCTTTCAGTTCCGCCGAGCCGTTTTTAAAGGACGTTTCCACCCTAAGATTGCCTTCGTAGTCCAGTCGATGCATATGGGGCACACTTTTGGAAGGAAATATATTCTCTGATCCGTTTCCCACAATCCATACGTCTACGGACCAGCTGTCATAAAAGGGGGTTACCATACCTCTGGGGTCCACAATAGGCAGCTCCCGAACGCCGGGATAGCCCACGGCTGTCCAGTTTCTGTGGGTTAAATTCATATGCGTAACAGAGAATGCCCGCGGCACAAAGGAATCGCTTAAAGGATTAAACTGCTCCTCCACCCAGTAGGGCCATATCCAGTCGAGATTATGCTGGATAGCCTGACTGTTCAGGACAGCCCGGGCCTGAAACACAAGGGAATTTCTTAAAAGCTCTATGGGAGCAAGAACCTCAGAAGGTTTTGCAAATTTGTTGAAATTATGCAGAAGGACAACAGGGTCCACGACATTATGTGCCCTGGCTACTTTTCTGAGAACATATTTCCACGGAAGCCATTTCAAATTCATATACTCTCCTTTGCTGTAATTCTTTTCCCCCGGAAAGGACTTTTGTGCGGCCGCATAGGCATCCTTTCGGACGGAGGGGTTCATTCTTCTGCAGTAAGATGTATCGTAACGGTACGGCCTGAGAGGATGGTTTACTGCACAAACGGGTATATTTCTGTTTCCTCAGCGTACATTGAGGCTCGTATAAAAGAGCCTCTCTCAGAATAGCTGAATCCCGTATGAGTGAAATCTTCCTCTATATCAAAGATGCAGTGGGTTCATATGAGCTATTTCTTCTCCTTTAGTTGGATGAGTTTTCTCTGAGACCGGTCGTCTTGATCTCTGGGTATGGTGACTGTGGTATGCAGCAGTCGCGGTCAACACATCGCTTTTATCAGGAACTGTCGGCAGATAAAAACTCTCCTAATATTCCTGTTTGATACTATCGGTGTCTATTAAATATATGGTGTTGGGGCGGTGAGTGTCCAGCCTCTGCCGAACTTCTTACAATTCATTCTGTTATATGAGAAGGCCTATCACCAAAAACGGGGGGCAAAAGCTTTGTATAGAGAAATATTACGGGACAGAGGCCCCAGATGATACAGATCAGCAGGATTTTTGTATGCATACAGCGGATTTCTGTGGGTAAAATGCATAACCATGATAAAAAAGAGGAGAGTTTCAGCAATTTCACCACAGTCATACATATTCTGACCGGAGAGTTTCGTGCCGCAGTGCCATACAGAAAAGTACTATCAGTG
>JBNJEI010000066.1:0-11067 GCA_051745755.1 Fibrobacterota bacterium | reverse complement strand
CAATACGGTAGGTACTGTTAAATCTACCCGTACGTGCATATTCCTCAAACTCAGACAC
Organism: Fibrobacterota bacterium; assembly: GCA_051745755.1. Classification (GTDB taxonomy): domain Bacteria; phylum Fibrobacterota; class Chitinivibrionia; order Chitinivibrionales; family Chitinivibrionaceae; genus Chitinivibrio. The sequence goes on along the minus strand of JBNJEI010000066.1, from coordinate 11,009 downwards.
AACACGGGATCTGTCTTCATCATGTATGGAATCAAGAAAGGTATCCGGATTTTGATACAGGCTGTGACAGGACCGCCCAAAGACCTTTTCATAGGCGGGATTGACGTACAGCATGGTATCATTTCGCCCATCGCGCAGCCAGAACACCTCCCCCATATTTTCCGTAATCTGCCGCAGTTTCTCTTCACTCTGACGAATCTGAGCAAAGGCCTTTTTTTGCTGTGTCACATCAACCTGCACACCGAATCCTCCGGTAATACGTCCGCGGGCATCGTATAAACAGGTATATTCACTGGACACATATATGGGAGTTGTATCCAGTTTCTGCTGTCGGGTCTCGGCATGCCAATGTCCGTTATCAAAGACCTTTCGGGTTACCGCTCTGCCCTGAACCGGATCATGGGCAAAGAAATCCCTCGGGGCAAGCCCCATAAGATCATCCTTTTGAGCTCCGTACTGATCCAGCAGAGCCTGATTAAGCCGGGTCATTTTCATATGACCCATGGCATACTCCAGCAGGGTATCCTTTTGTGTTTCAGAGGTGTTATTCCATTCAAGCGGCTCGTCAAGCATCATAAAGAAAAACCCCGTGAAGGACTGATTAAAAAACAGTTCAAGCTCTTCCTTATTATTCCGCAGGGTTCTTTCCGCTGTTTTCTGTTCCGTTATATCAATGCAGTATTCTATTATCTTACTGAGATTCCCCTCATCATCAAAGAGTGGATATCCATGAATTTCCAGAATCTGTTCACGATCGTTAATCCGGTGTGTATGAATAACCCGCTGCACCTCTCCGTTGTTTTTCAGCAGTCTTACGGGGCAGGGATGATTTGGGCTGTTACAGGGAAGTGAGCTGTCATGTGATACGCTGTAGCACTTTTTGCCCATGGCGGCAGCCCCGCCAAATGCCCTGTTGGCAATCTCAACCTCATAGGTCTGTGCATTAATAACCGCAAAGGGAGAGGTGATTGCCTCAATGGTTGATTTATACAGTTCACGGTTTTTCATGAGGCTGTGCTCCATTTTTTTCCGCGCCGTAATATCCGTGTGAGACCCGGCCATACGATAGGGCTGTCCCGAGGCATCACGCAGGGCACGTCCCCGGGCAAGTATCCAGCGGAAAGAGCCATCCTTATGCTTCATCCGGAATGTAAATGAATACTGCCCCCTCTGCCCGCCAAGATATTTATCAAGATACTCAGCGACAAAACGCTGATCATCTTCATAAACCAGGTCTGTAAAGGTATCAAAGGTATTGGAGAGCTCGTGGTCCGCATAACCAAGCATATCCTTCCACCGCGGGGAAAGATACAATTCCCCCGTGCGGATGTTCCAATCCCAGATGCCGTCATTTGTTCCTGCAATGGCAAGCTCAAACTGCTCGTTTTTTTCCTGCAGCGCCTCCTCTGATTTCCTTCGGGCCGTGATATCCCGGCTTATACCGAGGATTCCGATCACAGCCCCGCTGCTGTCCCTATAGGGCGTTTTCAGGGTTTTCAGCAATACCTTTCTGCCGTCGGGATAGGTGACCCATTCTTCATTGGAGCGGGTGGAATTACTCTTCAGCACTTGCCTGTCATGGAACCGAAATGCCTCAGCAACGGAAGTGCTGAAGACGTCGTAATCGGTTGTGCCGATGATTTCGGATTTTTCTTTTCCTGCCAATTCTGCAAAGTTGGTATTGCAGCCAAGATATACCCCGGAGGTATCCTTATGAAACAATATGTCGGGTACAGCTTCAAGAAAGGAATTTCTCAGGCCGGACTGAATTTCAGACTCCGTTTCAGTATCCCGGTGTTGTATGTGTTCCATAAACAGGAGGGTCACACTTCCATTCTCCCGGGAGCAAACCGTCACACCATACCGTTTTTTCAGGGTATCACTGTAGTATTCACTCTCTTCTGCCTCACCATTGCTGAAAGATCGCAGGAATTTAGGCCAGTCAAATTTCTGAGTATCACTGTGTGACAGAACCCGGAGGAGTGTGTGGTTTTCGTCGGTTTTCAGACCGGTTATTTTTTCAAAGGAGGGAGATACTTCAATAAAACGGCAGTCAAATGAAGCTGCACCTGTATATGAAAGGATTTCATAGCGAAGGTATGCCATATACGGGCTGTGTACTATCATTTCCAGAGCAGATGAGCTCATAAAGACTCTCCGGTTGGTAGATACTGACTATCGGTTAATTATACCATGGAACCGGGAATATGCAAGGGATCTTTTGACATTTGTTACTACACAAAGATACAGATTACTACCTTCGTTCCAACTGAAGAAAAGAAAGGAGGATAGAAAACACGGCCCTCTTCAGGAAATTATATCCAGGGTGATATGGCAAAACTCATGTTCACGGCGTAAGCGCTCAATTACCCGGGATTTATCGATATGGGAACCTTCCACGGTGGCCATAAAAAACAGCTGATGCGTGGAAACCCGCCAGAGATGTATATCGCGGATTTTTTCGGCACCCTCCTCTTCCAGAATGGTTTTGGAATCCTCCAGGAGCGTTCCGTTTTCGGTATAATCCAAAAGTATTTTTCCCGTACTGCCCAGTAACCCCACAGCCCATTTCAGAATAACCGCTGCGCCCACTATCCCCACGGCAGGATCAAGCCAGACAACGCCGCCGTACATTCCGGCAAGCAGGGCGAATATGGCAAGAAGTGAGGTGAGGGCATCGGTTATAACATGGAGGTAGGCCGCCCGCAGATTATGATCCTCTCCATGATGCCCATGGTCACCGTGATCATGGTGGTCTGAAAGAATCAGGGCACTGATAATATTTACCGTAAGTCCAATAAGAGCAACAATAAGGGCATCACCAAATTCAATGGAGCGGGGGGAAATAATTCGCTGAATCGATTCCTTTACCATCAGTGCCGCGGTGATGCTCAGCGCAATGGCCGAGGTATACCCCGCCAAAACCCCCACTTTCCCGGTGCCGAAGGTAAAGCGTTTGTTTTTTCCGTGACGTTCGGCAACTCCGTAGGCAATAAGGGTGAGGAGGAACGCCAGGGTATGGGTTGCCGTATGTACACCGTCGGAAAGCAGAGCCATGGAGCCGGAAAGAAGTCCCATGGTAATTTCTGCCACCATGGTAACCGCCGTAATAACAATAACGATGCGGGTCCGCTTCTTGTTCTTTTCATTATCCGGAATGGTATGTACGGTATCACAGAGCATAAAGCCTCCTATTTGCTTTTTTGGCTGAGCACCACATCATCAACGGCATCAAGGGAGCGCAGTTTTTTAAAGAATTTCCGGTCCGCAGATATGAGCAGGTCCCGGGATTGCAGTTTTATCTCATTACCGTCACCGGTATGGATATGAATAATGGCTTTGCAGTGACCGCCGTGTTCTTCACATACCCTGCGAATTTCTTCAAGGTGCTCCCGCTCCAGTCCTCCCGTGCTGATATGAATACGTACTGCCTTGGTAATGGTATTTCGCGCGTCATCCAGGGGCATAACCTTGTTGGCAATTATTTTGCATTTCACCTCCCCCGATCCTTCATCGCTGCTGTATTCCTTTTCCACGCTCCCCCGGACAAGGACCATTTTTTCAGTTTCACAGAAATGACTGTTAAGCTCATACATTTTCGGCGGAAAAAAGAGCTCCCCTTCCCCGGTCAGATCTTCAAAGCTCATAAACGCCATGGGGCTGCCGTCTTTGCGGGAATTAAACTTTTTCACCCCCGTAATAACCCCTCCGGCGACAACACTCTGCTTATTCCGCAGACCGGCAATTGTTTTCTGGGAGAAATCAATAGTGGAAAACCCCCGGATTTCATCCTTGTAATGCTCCAGAGGATGACCGCTGACATAAAAGTTCATCACTTTCTTTTCGTTGTTCAGGAGTTCGAAATGATCCCATTCATCACGGCTTATCAGCTCAGGAACGGGAAGTGCCGCCGTGGATTCCCCAAAGAGATTGGTCTGTCCGCTGGCGGTATCCTGCTGCTGTTTTTTTCCGTAATCCACCGCCCGGGGAAGTGATTCAAAGAGGGTGGCCCGTTCCAGACCAAAGCAATCCATTGCCCCGGCACAGACAAGGGATTCAAGGGCCTTCTTACTGACATCGTGAAGATTTACCCGGCTGCAGAGATCAAAAATATTTTCATAGGTTCCCCGTTTATTACGCTCCTCAACTATGGCGGTGGAGGCCTTTCCCACATTGGCTATGGCCTTCAGCCCGATGGATATTTTTCCGTTCTGCACACTGCAGTTTGGTGTGGAAACATTGATATCCGGCGGAAGTATTTCAATCCCCAGACGTTTTGCCTCCTCCGTGGCGGAGACAAATTTTTCCTGATCCCCCAGACGTGACGTCATCACCGCCGCCATATACTCACAGGGATAATGAGCTTTGAGGTAGGCCGCCTGATAGGAAACATGGGCATAGACACAGGCATGGGCCTTATTAAAACCGTATTCTGCAAATTTCGCCATCAGGGCCCAGACGGCATCGGCCTTCTGAAGGTCGATATCCTGTTCCTGCGCCCCTTTCATAAAATCCTTTTTCATCCTGTCCATCTGATCAAACTTCTTCTTCCCCATGGCTTTGCGCAGTATATCCGCCTGGCCAAGGGAAAACCGCCCCATCTGCTGGGCAATACGCATGACCTGTTCCTGATAGACGATAATCCCGTAGGTGACATCAAGGATGGGCTGAAGCATGGGATGGGGATATTCGATCTTTTCTTTGCCGTGTTTTCGACGGATAAAACTGTCGATATTTTCCATGGGGCCCGGACGGTACAGGGAGGTCATGGCGATAAGGTCTTCAATGGAGGACGCCTTGAGTTTCTTCAGGTGTTTGCGCATCCCCGGCGATTCAAACTGAAATATCTCAACGGTTTCCCCCATATGAAATATTTCCCGGTAGGTTTTTTCATCGCCGTCGGCAATATCCTCCCAGATATCAATATCAACACCATGAAATTCTTTAATGAGTTTTACCGCCTCCTGAATAACCGAAAGAGTACGAAGCCCGAGGAGATCCATTTTTATCATCCCCGTATCTTCCACATACCCCATATCAAACTGCGTCATGGGCATTGCGTTATCACCGGTCTGCTTAAACACCGGTGCCCAGTGGGGTATGTCCCCCGGAGCAATAATAACACCCCCGGCATGCATTCCGGGCTGACGGGCAAGGCCTTCCACCTTTTGGGCATAATCAAAAACTTTGGAATAGAGACTGTTTTTTGAAAGAAGGCTTTTAAGATCTCCATTGGCCGTAATGGATTTTTCAATATTCTTTTCCGTTACCATATTGGAAAGCATCTGCGCATCACCGGGGGGAATACCCATTACGCGGGCCACATCCTTTACAGCGGCCTTGGCTTTCATCCGGCCGAAATTAATAATCTGACTGACCGCTTCACTACCGTATTTCTCAACACAATACTGGATCACCCGCCCGCGGTCGGAATCGGCAATATCCGCATCCACATCGGGCATGCTGATACGTTCGGGATTGAGAAACCGTTCAAATATAAGATCGTATTTCAGGGGATCAACATTGGTAATTCCTACACATCTCCCCACCAAAGACCCTGCCGCTGAGCCCCGGCATCCGCGCATTATACCCTCTGTATCAGCCCAGAGCAAAAAATCCCGCACAATAAGAAAATAGCCCGGAAATCCCATATCAATGATAATTTTCAGTTCATAATCAAGACGATCCCGGATGGTGTCGGTTATTTCCCCGTAGATATTTTTTGCCCCCTCATAGGCAAGCTCTTTAAGGTACTCCCCCGCATCGGGATAGCCCCGAGGGATACCCGCACTGGGAAGTTTGGGCTTATGATAGGGATCCACGCCGCATCGTTCAGCAATTTTTACGGTATTGCTCATGGCCTCGGGAAGGTGAGGAAACAGGGTCCCCATTTCCTCAGGATCCTTAAAATAAAATTCCTCCGAAGGAAAACGGAACCTGCTTTCTTCAGTATATTGTGCATTTGTCTGCATGCAGAGCAGAACATCGTGGGGGTCGGCGTCTGAACGATTGAGATAGTGCGCATCATTTGCCACAATAAGCCCCACCCCTTTTTCATTGGCAATATCCACAAGCTGGGGCATGGCAACGTGTTCGGCATCCATGCCGTGATCCTGCAGTTCGATGAAAAAATTCTCCGGGCCGAAAATATCAAGGTATGCATCAAGCCTGTTTACAGCTTTCTCACGGTCTCCGGCCAGAATGGCCTGTGGAATTTCACCGCCGATGCAGGCGGAGGTGGCGATAACCCCTTCAGAATACTGTTTCAGCACCTCAAAATCAATACGGGGCTTATAATAAAACCCTTCAAGATATCCGATGCTTGAAAGTTTCATTATATTCCTCCACCCCGCATTATTCTCCGCAAGAAGTATCAGATGATACCGGGTTTTATCCTTCTCTTTGCGGCTTTTCGGGGTGATATATGCCTCAAATCCAAGAATCGGCTTCACCCCCTTATTCATACAGTTTTTATAAAACTCCATGGCACCAAAAAGGCCGCCGTGGTCCGTCAGTGCTGCTGCGGGGGCTTTTTGCTCAACCGCCTTCTCAACCAGCTCAGGTATCCGGATGGCTCCGTCAAGAAAACTGTATTCACTGTGGGTATGAAGATGTACAAAATTACTGTGTTCAAAACTCATCTATACTAACTCCGATTTTCTCAATTTTTGTAATATAAAACCGCAGAACATTTCCCATGGTATCCGTTGCCTCAAAAAACTCATCCCGGGCAGAACAGAATTCCACAGGCCGTATCTGCATGATTTTACCCTGCGACAGACCTTCCCGATATTCCACCACGAGAGGAATATCCATAATTTTTGCGTATTTTATCAGTCGTAATGTATCCCGCAGGGATCGCTTTTTAACTTCACCGTTATAAATACTGCTCTGATTTTCACGCACCTTTTCCCCCGCCAGATCAGGTGCATAGATAATTTCCGGTGCGCGCTCTTCCTCACGGGGAAAAAAGGCTGTTCCCCGGTATTCCTCTTCTGAATCCTTCAGGGAGAAGCTGGTATCAAACCCATATTCTTTCATTTTACGCTGCACAGGCTCTGCATGCTCCGGGGGGATATAAAACATCCGGTACCCCGTCACTTCCTTCAGATACGGTGCAATATCGCTGTCCCCCATAATGCGGGATACCGTATCCTCCGTAATGCCCATAAAATCGCCTTCGATAAAACAGCGGTGAAAGGAATCAATCCAGTCCTGCACGGTTTGAATTATATTGGGCAGTGCCTTCCATTGCCTCAGAAAATCGACGATGCTTTCACCGGGAATATTTTCTGAAAGGGCGTAGGTAATACTCTTACGGGTAATTTCCCCCTTATATACCACATCAAAGGAAACGATCTGTCCGATACGGAGAAAATACAGAAATTGTTCCGGTTCTATATTCGGAGGAATAATCAGGGAAAAATCAGGCAGTACATGACCGGAATTTTCGCGGGGAGTCTCCTCGGTACATGCCCGGGATTCATAGATACGGCAGGAGTCCCCTCCGTACTCAAGGGTTATATATCCAAGCCAGGAAAGAATATCCAAAAGGGCCGAAAGGGTAACATCTTCCGCACTACGCTGAATTTCAACCCCCTTTTTGGCAACACTCACAATACGATCAGGATCCTGGGGGACCAGTGTTTTCAGGGTCTTATAAAAGTGTTCCCGGGACGGTATGGAGGCATTCCGATCCAGGGCGAGACATTCTCCCCTGGACTGCAGAAACCCCGCAGCTTCTGCTGTTTTGAGAACAAGGGCCACCGCCCTTTGGATTTCCGGCAGGGGACGTTTTTTCAATTCCCGTCCCAAAAATGTTTTTTCAAAAAAAGCCGTATAAAAGATTTTTATTACATCGGCATCCTTTTTCTTCCGTATGCAATTTTGAAAAGCGCACCCGCCGATAAAAGCCGTATCCACACCATAGGATTCATTGCTAAAGGGTGACGTCAAAGATTTGGGAGGTACCGTAAAAAAATCACCCACGGCGGATGCCGTATCCTCAAAGGGATAGAGATACACCTCTTCATCCCGGACAGCCTCATAGACAAGAAAGGTGCGAAGCAGGTGAATCCGCGTATCTTCATGAAGGCATTTTTGTCCCGGCGAAAGATATATGCGAAAGAGAAAATGCTGTTCCTCCACACTCAGGCCGCCGATTGCCGCAGAAATGTACTCCCGGTCTGAAAGCCTCTGCTCAAGATCCCGGTACACATCCTCAGACAATATAAGAGAACGCTTCCCTTCAAGAAGGTACTCAAAGATAATTGATGATTTTATATTCCGCAGGTATGTTCCAAGACGCATATATCACCTTTTATTGCAAACCAATAATATAAAAGATAGGCGGTGTATAATCTGAGAATTTTTACAATTTATCCCGTATTCCGCGATATAATTCATTCTTTCCATACTGAAAAAGTTTATATATTTTAGAATACATTTTTTTGTTTGGAGACTCTATGGAACTTCGTTACGGATGCAACCCTCATCAGAAACCGGCCTCAATCAGCATGAAAACCGATGGGGCCCTCCCCTTCCGGGTGCTCAACGGTTCACCGGGATATATCAATTTCTGCGATGCCCTCAATGCCTGGCAGCTGGTACGTGAATTACACAGTGTTACCGCTCTGCCCGCCGCCGCATCCTTTAAACATGTCAGCCCCGCCGGAGCGGCGGTGTATACGGGTGAAATGTCGTCGCGCCAAAAGCAGGCCCTTTTTGTGGATGATCTCACCCTTTCTCCTCTGGCATCAGCCTATGCAAAAGCCCGGGGGGCAGACAGAATGTCCAGCTTCGGTGACTGGATCGCCCTGAGCCAAACCTGCGATAAAAGCACTGCCATGGTAATTCGGCGGGAGGTGTCAGACGGAGTGATTGCTCCGGGGTATACCGATGAAGCCCGGGACATTCTTTCGGCAAAACGAAAGGGCAAATACAATGTTATTGAAATAGACCCTTCCTATGAAGCTCCGGAAACGGAAAAACGGGAGATCTTCGGCATCACCCTGGAACAAAAAAGAAACACCGCCCTTCCCGATGACTCCTGGTTTAGCCATATTGTGACAGAAAAAAAGGAGCTCCCGCAGTCCATACAGCGGGATATGTCAATATCCCAGATCGTACTCAAATATACCCAGTCAAATTCCGTGGTATATGTCTATGACGGACAGGTTATTGGTATTGGAGCAGGCCAGCAGAGCCGTGTTCACTGCACGCGCCTTGCGGGGGAAAAGGCTGACAAATGGTTTTTACGCCATACCGATGCAGTTCTTTCACTGGATTTTAAGGATGATATAAAACGGGCGGGTAAGAATAATGCCATTGATCAGTATCTGGAAGAGGACCTCAGCCCCGCTGAAATCCACGACTGGAAGAATAATTTCAATACCCTGCCCGCCCCGCTGAGCCAGGAACAGAAACGAAAGGTCCTTGATGCGCAGTCCGATGTGGTCCTTGGCTCTGATGCGTTCTTTCCCTTCCGGGATAATATCGATCGCGCAAGCAGAAGCGGTGTTGACTATATTATTCAACCCGGTGGATCCATGCGCGATGATGTCGTCATTGATGCATGTAATGAATACGGCATGACCATGTGTTTTACCGGTGTCCGCCTCTTTCACCATTAATTACCGCCACATTCTTCGGCCTGCTCACGCGGGCCGAATTGTCTTCCTTCAGTATAGCTCCTCCTTTCCACATATGCTCGCGCAGTGTAGCAGTGGTCAGAGTATTCTGTAAAACAGCTGGTGCCCTTCAGTAGACCTCTGCACACAGGCTTTCCATTTGAGCGGGATACCCCGTGTAGAGGGTGAAAAAAAGATACGCCCCCGGAATGAACCGGTACTGAGCAGGGGACCAACAAAAAAACGGAGACAGGGAATGTGAATACAATAATACACCCGCAGGGATTCGAACCCCAAACCGCCTGGTTCGAAGCCAGGTACTCTATCCAGTTGAGCTACGGGTGCATTTGTGCCATAAGATACTATATGGAAAAATAAATGTCAAAGAGTTTCCTATCCATGATACAAAGCCTGACAGCAGAGAGGATTTTGGGAGTCTTTTTTCAGAGCGGTACAAACGAAAAGAGGCGACTTATAGTCGCCTCTTCCTCAACCAACCGTTGCGGTCGGTTGATATCTCATCATCACACACATTCACATAGAGTGGGGGGAGTACCCACTCGACAACTAATATACAACAAAACTTTCCTCTTTTCAAGTTTTTTTGTAAAAAAAGTAATTTTTTTTTAATACAGGGGCATAATTCATTGATGGCTCCCCTGATGATGTATATTATTTTCTACCGTATACACAGTAAAAACCCGCACTACCTGCGGGTAAGACTCCCTTAAAACAGCCCCTTTGGAACATGTGGTATCCCCCCTGAATCAACGCATAATCAGAAAATACAGTATCCCCAATCCGTCTCATGAGCCCACCCCGGATAGATATACAGATATTGCCGGGATATACCGCCGGTGCCATCGTGATACCTGCGGGATGAAAACGATCAGATAAGTGAACCCGGTGAATCCCGTTCTTTTCAGTTCTATTCCGTTACCGTGGATAGAGTCCTCCATTCCACTCTCCTGCGAAAATCCCGTTTTCCTCTGATCTGTTCATACGCTCCTGTTTTCTGCCCTGAATTACACTAAATATAATATAAGAATCTGTCTCACGTAATGCATACACTCAGGGAAATGCCACTATTACGGACGAAGATGCCACCATTACGGACGAAGATGCCACCATTACGGACGAAGATGCCACCCTTACGGACGAAGATGCCACCCTTACGCACTGAGATGCGGCCATTACAGAGGGGTGGGGCCTTTTTTTAAAAAAAGTGGCAAAACGCCCTCTGGCGCGCTATATTACCAATGGACCTGCCCGGAAAAAGTGGATAGAAAGTTACACCATACACTCTGGTTTTCCACAAAAATATATTTGTTCCATGTGATCCGGCGTCTTCCATCCATTGGCCGAATGTTTTCTAACCCG
>JBNJEI010000065.1:0-11261 GCA_051745755.1 Fibrobacterota bacterium | reverse complement strand
GGGTTTTCCTGGTTTTAATGTATTATCTATTGCAGAAAATACATCTTTTACTCTCCAATGTCAGCCTGTAAAGCCAACTCTCTGTTTTTCAGCAAACCTTATATACGGACAGACAACACCCGGACTTTAACCTTGATACGTTACCGTACTGCATATACTGAGCTTTTTGCCTACACAGGAAAAGCCGCGGCCGCTGTAAAAAAAGGCTGAACCCCGAAGGATTCAGCCCGTAAAACAAGTGGAAAAATATGTTTATTCACCAAAAAGCTGAGAGGCCATGGCAAGAAGGTAGACTCCATCAGCCATACCTGCGATGGTGGTTTCCATACACATAAAATCCTTGCGTGTATCATAAAACACGCCGGCTTCGGTATTAAATTCATGCGTCCATTTCTGTTCATAATCAAAACCGAAATAGCTAAACATTTCCTCCCAGGTTTCCCGATCCCCGGGCCCTTCGGCAATTGCACCCTCGGGGAATTTATCCGCCTGAAGCATATAAATCTGAGAATTGGGTTCCGTAATTGTTTTCTCCATATCTTCAATGGCAACAAAAGAGATCCCCCAATTATTATACCCGAGAAGATAATCGGTCATATTCCGCGCAAGGGAGCGATATTTTGTATCGCCAGTGCGCAGTTCATATTCCGCTGCTGTTCCGCCGATCCCGATATAGGAATACAGACCGGCCCAGACATATTCAAGGGGAAGCCCCCAGATATTTCCGGCTTTTCTGGAATTATCAAGAAAACCTTCAAGATCCATATGTATGTAATTAAGCGCCACGGGATACTCGTCGATGATATTGAGGTGTGCCGCCAGATTCAGGGATTCCCAGGCCTTCCACCCGGAACCGCGGGCACGGTCTGAATACGTTTTGGCATCCTCAAGATAGGCTTCTTCCCCGGTGGTATTATAGAGTTCACCCGCTGCAAGAGCCATATTATCATAGATTGTGGCATCACGGTAAAAGGGATTTGCAGCATCATCAAGCCATGCAGTAGCCTCGGCATCATCAGAAAGCATACGCCGATAAATCAGACGGGCTTTCTCAAGATAGGAATCTCCAAGGTCTTCATATCCCGCTTCGCGAAACACCCGTGCCCCCAGGGCAAGAGAGGCGGCGGTATTCCCCATCTGAGGAACGGTAAGAGCCGAAAGAAAGGGCCGTTCGCCGTCAAGCTTATCGTTTTGAGGAAGTCGATACCCCACGTGGTGGTCTTCGTTATGACCGATCATCACCATAAACTCAGTGCTGTCAGGCATGGTTTTCATCAAAAAATCAAGCCCCCACTTCGCTTCATCAAGCAGGTCATTGAGCTCATTGGTTCCATCGTCATTATTGTACAGGGTATCAAAGATATCCGGGTTTAATTCGTAGGAACGAAGCAGATAATAAGCTGCATAGGAACAGGTTAAGGAAAATTTAAGATAATCTCCGGCATCATGCCAGCCCCCGCGGCCGTCAAAATACTTCGGCTCCTCCAAAGGCTCCCAGCTTGCATTGTCATGAGGATCTGTTCTGCGAAAAACCTCCGCAGCGGTATCTCCGAGGTGACACACTCCGCGGTCCTCCACAGAATGAGAGCCGCACCGGGTCTCACGAATCCAGCGGAGCGGCTTGCTGATAAGCTTGCCGTAGGGATCGTGATGAATAATGATATCAGCAGGTTCAGCGATATCCCCTGCAAGGCTAAGGCTGTACTCACCGATGGTTTCAAGTTCCGTTATATCAAGAACATAATTATAATCAAAGGGAAGATGGTCACCCTCCTCATATACGGAGGCACCGATATCTCCGGACAAAACCTCCTCACCGGTTTCGGTATCGGTAAGAACCCATTGTGTATTATCAACCGCTTCTTCCGACATGACAACAATACGTTTTTGCCGTGATGGCGTATATCCCATATAATTGTAGCGGATATACGCCTGCGAAAATGATGTGGTGGTACATACTAATATAATACTCAAAATTAAGCACGTTCTTTTCATGTGGTACCCCTTTCTACTGACCGAGAAGTGTTATTGCTAAGGTTAAAAGATAAATACTGTCCGCTGCACCGGTAAGTCCGGCATTGGTCGTCATATAATCATCACTATGATCATAAAACACAACGGATTCTGTATTGAAGGGATGACAGTAATTCGTGGTCAGATCATCAAGTATCCACACACTGCCCTCTTTATGAGCATCTTTTGACGTAGGACCATACACAGGTATTCCTTCCGGATAGAGCGTGGTCTGGAGACGATACACCGTTGCATGAATGTTTTTTACACTGTTCTCATACTCTTCCAGGGCAACAAAATTCACACCCCAGTTATTCAGACCGTAGATATAGTTTATCACATCCACCGCAACAGGGACATAGCTGTCGTCATCCATACGCTGCTTATACCGCAGTGCCGATGATGCTATCTCCTTAGCCGAGTATAGGTGTTCAGCTCCATACTCCATGGGAAAACCCCAGATATTGCTTTCAGCCTGGGTGGCAAAATGAGATATATCCGTATCCCAGTATTCCTGTGCCGCCTCATGCTCATCTGTAATAAGGGACTGTGCCATCATATTCTGCATATACCAGGCAGCCCAATACCCGCTGCCGATATCATCAGAATATGACTTTGCTGCACTGAGATATTCCATTTCTTCGGTCAGGTTATACAGTTCCATGGACGCAATAAGAAAATTATCTCCCTCTGAATCGTCCTTAAAGAGAGCATAATCCCGTTCGATCCAGGCATGCTGCGCATCATCCTCCAAAGCACGATCATATATTTTCACCGCCTCATCTTTGCACTTTTTTGCAAACTCATCATCTCCGGCGTCTGCAAAAACGCTGCTTCCCAGGGCAAGAGCAGCACTTACCCACGCCATATCGGGAGGAGAAATTGCAGAATAGGCCTTGCGCTGTCCGTCGTAGCGGTCATTCGCCGGCAAACGGGTGCCGCGGTAATCAAATCCACCCACCTGAATAATAAACTCCTCATCATCGGGCATTACCTTCAGCAGATACTCAAGACCATGCCGGGCCTCGGCTCGAATATCACCCATATGTCCTGAAGCAGTATCAAAGAGCTCAGGATTTGTCTGATATGCCTTAAGCAGATAGTATGTCGTGTAGGCCGTAAGATTGGTAAACTTCCGGTAGTCGTTTCCCACGGTATACCACCCACCCTTAAGATCAACCCGCTTACTGTTTTCATCTTCAACCCAGTTATCCCAGTCTGAGGTGCTATCAGGATCTTCCTGACGGTACACGTAGCATGCAGAATCACCAAAATGACTGGGGCCTCTGTCAAGTGTTTTTACTGTACCACTGCGTTGCACCTTCATCCACCGAAGAATGGAGCCCACAGCCGTTGAATACGCATCACCTGAAATGGAGATATCAACCCGAATATCATCCTCTGGCAACGTAAGAGTGTACTCTCCCGGTTCCTCAATATCAGAAAAATCAATGGCATGATTGTAATTGTATACGGAATGTCCACCCTTACCGTGAACACTTTCCGCAACGGTGGATTCAAGAACTACATCTCCGTCTTCACCCGTAAGCTTCCAGGGACGGCCTTCAAGATCTTCATTGGAAGACACGACTGCGGTTTTGGCATATCCGGGGAAATATCCCAGATTATTACTTCGTACAATGATCTCCGACGCACATACACCTGTGAAAAGTGCCGCAATCATAGAGAAAATGATCAGGGAGAATCTTTTCATGAAAAACTCCTTCTCGGTTAATTGAAAAGTTATCACTATCAAAATATATGCCTTTGGCACTGAATTGCTTATTAAAAAAACTATTATTCCTAATTATTCTATTATCTCTCTTAAAATAAAGATATTCATTTTTTGGATAATAATTTTTTTAATCTTAAATTTTTATCAATATTGAACTTTTTGCAAATTTATGTTATCTTTTACGTTGTTACCCGCAGAGATTTAAGAATTTATATGCAAACAGGCATAGCTTAAGTTATTTTATCTGAGAAACCTTAAGAAACGGATTTGCCTTATGCCCGAAAAAAAAGTACGCCCCATTGACAAGTTTTTATGGCTTTTTGTGACCCTCCCCATACTGATCTCCCTTATTGTGGTATATATAATTCATACCCCGGCAAAATTACTGATTCCCCACCATAACGGGTCCATAGATTCAGCGCTTGACATTGGTGTATACTCTGACCAGGACGAAGGCGGAAGATCCCGGGCCCGTTTGAAGGACCTGAAAAACGACCGTATTACATGGGAATACATGCTGCGTGAAGAAGATGATTATACCGGTAGCCGATATGCGGGCCTGTATATATCCCTGCCGGATCATACGGAGGATACTCATTTTGACATTTCGGAGTATACCGATCTTACTCTGAAATTAACTCTGGAGAACACAGACCGGGTCTTTTTCTATGTTCGTTCTTTTATCGACGGTTTTTCCAGGAAAGGTCACAGTACTACATACGCCCGGTATCGCAAACTTCTTTTTGCTGATGAGAACGGCCACGTTTCAGTACAACTCAAGCTTGATAAATTCAAAGTACCTGACTGGTGGGAAAGTCAGATCAACCTTGACGATACCATAGAACTTGATCCAACACGTATTATTCAGTTTGATATTGTGAACGGACAGGATACTCCCACGAAGGAGCCGGTGGAAATCACCCTGCACAAATTCAGCGCCGAGAAAGACCTGTTTTACGGGTCGGCAAAGATTATAATGATTATCATTCTTATAGCTAATCTTCTGTATTTCATAATCATATTTACCTGGAAATTCAATCTTGTCCCTATTATGCTGGAAAAAATCAGCAAAGACGACGATAAGATTGTTATCTCCTACGATAAAGTGGAAATGAAGGATGAACAGGAAGAAGAGGTTCAGAGAATCACCGAGCAGATATCCAAAAACTATTTCAACCCTGAATTCAACGTAGAGCAGCTTTCCCGTGAAGCCGGTGTATCCACATCAAAAATCCCGTCTCTGCTGAAAAAGAAATACTCAATGAATTTTAAGCAATACCTCAATATGGTGCGCATAACAGAAGCCAAGCGACTGTTGCTTGAAACGGAACACCAGATTGTCAGCATTGCCCATTCCGTGGGATACAATAATATTCCCCACTTCAACAGAACATTCAAGCAGTATACGGGGATTTCACCCAAGAAATACCGGAAAAACCCCGAGGAAGCAAAGAATATAACCGAGGCAATCAACAGAAATCAGAAATCTTAATATTCGCGGATATCCAGAGTTGACACCCGGGGCGGTGCCCCGGAAAAAAAATCTTCAGCCTTTCGGATTAGCTCCGGAAGGCTTTTGCTTCCCATGGAAGCACTGTAGAGAGTGTGAGCGAAGGTGAAGTTCTGACAGAAATAGGAGGTAAACTGCTTAATTCGGCCCAGAGCTTTTTCTTCGGGAAAATCTTCAAGTACATAAGTACAGAAAGTATGCCAGATATGAAAGAAATCCAGCTCTTCTTCTGAACATCCTTCTTTTATTTTTTTGAATATCCAGGGTTTGCATACCGCAGCACGACCAATCATGAATCCCGAAAGAGCAGCATACCTGCTATCAGTAAAATCGGTCGCATCGGTTATATTACCGTTTCCCACACAGGATAAAGATCGTGTTGAGAAAAAATCACCGTAGGCCGTTTCACATACACGGCCCCGCAGCTTATCCTCACGAAACCGTGGGTGCAGGGTTATAAAATCAACGGCACTATCTTCCATAAGATCAAGAAACCGCATAAAATGCGGCTTCCAGTCGGATTTTCTACTCCCCAACCGGCATTTCACAGAAAGGTTTTTACTCCAGTATCTCCGTATGGTCCGCAGTATAAGCTCAACACTGTTCAGATCTTCAAACAGACGCACCCCGCAGCCCCGCTGCTTTGCCGCCGGCGCAGGACACCCGAGGTTAATATCTATCCCCCAGGGATCCAGGGCTGACAGTGTTTCCAGGATAGCGGGAAGGAGATCTATCTGACCGGCATTAATCATCAGCTGATAAATAACCCGTCCCTCACGGGGACGTTTTTTTGTATAGGGGCTGTCAAAAATATTTTCGTTGAGGAGCGCCCGGGCAGAAAGCATTTCCGTAAAAAGATAATCGTATCCGCCATAGTCACTGAGAAGACGCCGAAAAGCTGAATGGCTGATACCTGCAAGTGGGGCTGAATATAATGTCATACAGAGGGGGGAGAAGACTCCCCCGATACTCATTAGATCAAAGATGCAACGAAATCACCGATTTCGTCTGTACCCATGCCCATTCTTCCCGCAGACATGGAGGCAATTTTTCCCGATGCAAGAGCATCATACACAGCGGTATCAACAGCCTGTGCAGCGGCTTCCTCACCGAGTGTATCCAGCATCATTCCTGCTGCACTGATAGCTGCAAAGGGGTTAATGATATTTTTACCGGTGTATTTTGGAGCCGATCCGCCTATGGGCTCAAACATGGATACACCCTCGGGGTTAATATTACCGCCGGCGGCAATACCCATTCCCCCCTGAGTCATTGCACCAAGATCGGTAATAATATCACCAAAAATATTGGTCGTCACCATAACATCATAAAACTCGGGGGATTTCACCATCCACATTGTGGCGGCATCAACGTGATTGTAATCCTGCTGTATATCCTGATATTCTGCGTTCCCCATTTCTTCAAAGGCGCGAACCCACAAGTCACCCACATGGGTCAAAACATTGTTTTTGTTTACCAGGGTCAGCTGCTTGCCCTTATTGCGCTTGCGGGTCAGATCATAGGCATACTTCAGACAGCGATCCACCACATATCGTGAGTAGGACATAATCTGTGTTGCATTTTCATGAGGAGTATTCTTCATGGTAACTCCGCCCATACCTGTATATATGCCGCCTGTATTCTCCCGGACGATCACATAATCAATATCTTCAGGCTTCTTATCCTTCAGGGGGGTTTCAACATTGGGATAGAGCTTTACGGGGCGAAGGTTGATATATTGATCCAGCTCAAAACGGGCTTTCAAAAGGATACCCACTTCAAGAATACCCGGTTTAACATCGGGATGTCCAATGGCTCCCAGGTAGATTGAATCGAATTTTCTAAATTCTTCCACAGCGCTGTCAGGCAGGGTTTCCCCGGTTTTCAGATATCGTTCACCGCCAAAATTAAACTCCTGATAATTCAGCTTGAAATTGAATTTATCAGCTACGGCATCAAGAACCTTGATACCTTCGGCGACAACCTCCGGTCCTGTACCGTCTCCGGGAATAACCGCAATATCATAACTCGTACTCATGAAAGCTCCTCATTTAAAATGTAAGGAATAAAATAATTTCTTCCATGGCGGTAATACGCAAGATTTTTGAATTAGTTTTGAGACACCTGTAAATACCATATTCTCTACACAGGCAGACTTACTGCCAAACACCCGCCTGAATCATATTCAAAAAAAACAAAACAAATACCCGCGGATTTTTACGGTTACATATCATTATTGACATAGGTGCAAAATTCAAAAGATCTGACAGGAGTGAAATCGGACTCTTTGCTTCGGCGAAATATCTTTTTCCTGCCCCTAACACCTCACAGAAAAAATTGCAGAACCACGGTACAATTACTCCTGCCAACGAAAAGAACCAAAATCAATATACGTGCGGAAGGAGAACAAAAACCCCGACCGCTCTCCTCCGTACGTAACAGACAGCTCCTGCCCCATATCAAAGCGACCGTGGCGAAAAGTATATGCTCCATAGAGTCCCGGCGCAAGAATATACACGGGAGAATCACGGTGTACCCGTCCGGTTAAAGACTGTTCACGGTCTGTTCCGTATCACAGGGTATCTCACCCGTACTTTGTGAATAATCAAAGGGCAGCCATTGGTATCAACTGCGTGTATGGTACCATCTTATCTGAGTATACAACGAAACAAACACCCTGCCAGCAAAGCATACACCTGTAAATTCCGGGCAAACGATGCTCTGCTACCTGAATCACCCCTAAACTGAAGTATGCGAAAATATAACAGAGTTGGTGTAAACAACTCCCTCAGATGATAATCTGTGCCTTCCGGTATCTGTCAACTAAACGACGGGGTACAAAAAAGTAGTTAACACCACCATGGGCAGGCTTTGGTTCAGTAAGATAATTATGCTTCTGAATAAAGGGAATATAATCGTAGGTATTCATCATAAATCTGATTTTCTTTCCGGACGGGCTGTCCAGTCCCGCATTAATTTCAAGCATCCATACCGCCCGTCCGGCTTCAAGAATCGATACCGCTCCCTGAAGACACGCCTCTTCGGCCCCCTCAACATCACATTTAATAAGAGTGGGGCGGGAATAATCGTCGGAGAAGAAACTATCCAGACTTCTGGTCATAACAGATATCTGAATTTCCCCGGCAGATGCCTCTCCATCCATATGGGCTCGATAATAATTACACCGTCCACCCATGTGGGGAACAGTCATACATGCTGATCCGGAAGTAGAGGAAAGTGCCGTTTTGTACAGATGAACATTGCTGCATCCTGAAGCATCGCAGGTATGGGTGAGAAGGTCAAATGAATAGGGAATGGGCTCAAAGGAGTAGACGCTCTGTGCCAGGCGCGAAAAAAACACCGTAAAAACTCCCATATTGGCACCGATATCCACCACACAGTCTCCCGGTCCTGCAAGCCGGGACAGAACCGAAAATTCCGGCTCACGCGCATGAGTAACCAAATAGAAAGCACGTATTTTTTTATACCGGAGAAAAAGCCGTGAAAACAATGATGACTGCCGAAGATTCTTCATATACTCTTTCGCTGGGTAGTTGGTTGTGCAATTGTATTAAAATACTCTATGCTCATTGCGTGTACAATACCAAAAGAGGCACGGAAACACCATACCTCTTTTGGGAATCTGAAATGGAATAACCATTTACCGAAAAGGATTCTTTATACCGGTACCGGGTTCATACGCTTTCATAAGAGGAATAACTCCCTGTATGGATAGATCCCGATCTATGAAGGGAATCCGTGCACTTCCGGAAATTTTATACGAACCGGGCCCCGCCTTTCTTCCCCGGGTATTGTATCCGTCCCAAAGAACAGCAAGAACATAGCGTTGAGAGCCGTCTGAAGTGTTCATTAACACAGGAACAACCTCAATATTGGTCTGTGAATCATTACGGCCGTCTGCAGCAGCAACAACATTTCCCACGGGATCAATAATGGTTATCTGAGCATCAAAATCGTCTGTACTGCGGACCTGATCCTCAGTAAAAGAGATACCCGGATCAATTATTATGGCACCGCCCAGGGCAACACGAAAATCTTCACCTCCGAGGGGAGTACCAAGCTCTTTATAATTTTCCAGGGTACGAAAGGCTGGATTTTCGTCTATCCAAAAGGCATCTACAGTAAGAAGAATCCGCAGCTCCCCGACAAGAAGCGGAACCCGTCTGTTATCGGGATTATTCTGGATATTTTCACCGCCGTCAGCGATTACCAAGGGGATATTTGTCTGTATCCAGAGGCTGTCGTCCTTTGAAGGATACAGGCGGTCATGAAGTTCGTCTACAGTAAAGGTAAATACGGAGTCACGCTCATCCCGGTCATAATAGGTTATATTGGCCGTGTAGTAATCGTCTGAAGAACCAAAATAAAAAAGATTCTCACGATCCGGAGCACCGGCTCCCAGGGATGGCACAGATTCTGAAAAATATGCAATCAGGGTATCCTGATCCCGCGAGTTTTTGCTGTCGGAAAATTCCCCCGATACATATCTGGCCCGGATTACCACGGGGGCAATGCTGTCATCTACCTGTACCGGCTGGGGTGAATACCGCTCACCAAAAGCCTGCAGGTATTCCCCGGCAGGAAATCCCGTATTTATTTCATTCAACCCTGAAATTGACACTTCAATCTTGCCTTCATAGGCATCAAAACTGATATCAGACTCTTTAGAAACAGTTACATAATTCTGTGTTTCCGGCAAAAAGGCATGAATACTGTCGGGAATGGTCAGATCATCAAACACTGTATCAAGGTATATCTCCGCAGAATCTATCATGCCATCGGCATTTACATCATAATACGCCGCCCGATCGTATCCGGCAAGAAGCCAGTAATCAACGCGGCCTGTATCCGAGGGCAGCCAGCCTCCCACTCCGTATTGATCAACCACCCCATCCCGCACATAGGCCCGGGCACTCAGGGTTGTATCGGCACGTACTGCAAAATCCCCCGTGTAAGGAGTGTCGTCCTCCTGAGGAATTGCATCGGATGTATAATACACAGTACCGGAATCGGCACCGATGGGATTCTTCATGGATACCGGAATATCCCCCGCATACCCACCGCTTTCGGGCTGAATATCAACGGCAGAAAGCTTCCGGCGGTAATAGGTCAGGTTTCGCTCCCCTTTTTCTGAATCAGGAACCCAGGCACGAAGTGATATTTCCACACTATCACCGGGAGCAGGATCACCCTCGGTAATTCTAAAGGTAATCTCATTGTCTTCAACCGTATGGGTAAACTCCTCGTTGATTGTATAATAAAAGGGAGTGATATTTGATTCTATGGTCACCTCAAGAAAATCACCGAAAGCGGAACCGTCTGCGGGGCTTATGGAAATATCCGGCACCAGTCGAAATTGATTATCCTGTACCGTATCTGAGGAAATATATCGTGAGTCTTCCGCCCAAAACATAAAATCCGTGGTTTCATAAAATTCAAGCATGGCCGGCTCATTTTCAAAGGCTTCATGTACAAAGGCGTCACCATTTCTTTCCCCATGAATTTCACCGTAAACTCTTCGTGCAGGAGAAATAAGATCGCCGGCTTCACTGTGGCGGTCAAGAGCAGACACTGCCAATTCCCCCCGGCGGGTAAACTCCTCATACTGAGAGGAATGAGGGGCCGTAAAAAGTTTGCGGATCTCATAATCAAAGACCGAAGCACGGCTGTATTGGTCAATATTTCCCGCCTCATCAAGAAATGCCGTGGATGCGGAGATACGAAAATCCCGGGCATCCCTGTTATGACGATCTATAAAATCCTCAACATACACTGAAGCATCAGTATTTATCTCTCCCATAATCACGTCGGTTTCGTCATTATCATAGGTTATATAATAGGATATCCGATAATCCGGAAGGGTGTCAAAATCATCTGTTCCGTCCAGAAATAACCGTACAGAATCGTCGGCAAACAACAGCCCCTGCGAAGGATCTGCTGAAGGCCGAAGAAGGTCAAGACCGTCATCATCATCATCATCAT
>JBNJEI010000064.1:0-11841 GCA_051745755.1 Fibrobacterota bacterium | reverse complement strand
CGATCATCAAAATGATGTTTCACACCCTTGATTTCCTGATAGGTTTCGTGACCCTTTCCGGCAATAACCACAGCATCATCATCAGAAGCACGGGCAAGGGCAGCCCGAATTGCAGCTCTGCGATCCCCTATCGTTCTCCGCGGGAAATCAGAGGGAAATCCCGCTTCAATATCATTAAGAATTATCTCCGGATTTTCACTGCGTGGATTATCACTGGTAATAACAGCATAATCTGCATTTTGAGCCACTGCCTTTGCCATTTCAGGACGTTTTGACCTGTCCCGGTCTCCCCCGGCACCAAAAACGGCAATCAGCTGCCCCGAAGCAAGCTTTCTGACCGTGGTCAGAATATTTACCAAAGCATCCGGCGTATGGGCATAATCCACAATAACCGGAAAAGGAGCCGAAATATCAACCCGATCCATTCGTCCCGGCACGGGTGTAATGGTTTTCAGGACCCGCTGCACCACTTTCATATCAAAACCGCTGACCAGGGAAGCCCCCGCAACAGCCGCCAGATTTAAAATATTAAAATCCCCAACCAGTGGAGAATGGATTTTACAGAGGGCTGTGCCGTATCGCAGACGGAAAAACACTCCCTCAGGACTGGTGTGCGGCGTCTCAATGCGCATGTCAGCCTGGGAGGATCTTCCGTATGTAACCACCCTTTTTCCATCCAGCTCACGGGCCAGACGTTTTCCATAGGGATCATCACAGTTGATAAGGGCAATTCCCTGTGATTTCAGATGAGCGGTAAACAGCTCTTTCTTTGCGGCATAATAGTCTTCCATATCGGAATGAAAATCAAGATGATCCTGACTGAGGTTTGTAAATATCGCCACGTTGAAAGAAAACCCCTTTACCCGCTGCAGGGAAAGCGCATGGGAGGAGACCTCCATCACCAACGCACGGGGAGGGGTTGGGGAAGAACCAATATCCCGGAAAAGATCCACCGCTTCCGGCGTGGTACGCCCCAAATCAACATGCCGGTCTCCATATCTGTTCCCCAGGGTTCCTGTACACCATGAATTTTCTTCTCCAAACAGGGCATTGCAGATTTGCGCCAGCACCGTGGCACAGGTTGTTTTTCCGTTTGTACCGGTGACGGCAGCGGTAAACATACCTGAGAAATCGACTTTCCAAAGCTTCTTTCCCGCTACTGCCATTGCCGTCCGGGCATCTTTTACCTGCACCCAGACCGGAGAATCATTTTGCGGAAGGTTTTCGGAAATAACAGCCGCAGCCCCCTGATCAAGAGCCTGGGGAATAAAGTCATTTCCATCCCGAGTAAACCCCGAAACAGCAACAAAGAGAGAATTTTTTTGGACCCGGCGGGAGTCGTAGGTAATATCCGTGATATCCGGATCTTCACCGTTTACAACCCGTATTGTATCAAGTTCTTTTATAAGAGTACTCAGTTTCATAGGCTTTCTCCATAGAGGGTACAGACCGCACGTTCCTCCACAATTGCTCCCGCTGTGGGAGATTGCGCCCGCACATTTCCCGTTCCCTTGAAATAGGGCGTTATACCGTCAATACTCAGGGTATTAATGGCATCTTTCATAGACCGTCCCACACAATTGGGCATAATGGACTTATCTTCCATATCCATATCACTGTTTGTAAAAAGGAGTATTGGCGTATCGCCTATTATTCGCGCCCCCGCATGAGGAGTCTGATTAATCACAAATTCTCCATTTCCCACAAATTCGAAGGGAATATCAAGCTCCCGACAGGTTTCAACCGCTGTAAGACGACTATGATTATTCATATCCGGATATACCCGTGAATTGTTCTCCTCATCAGACATGGAGTAATCAATAATGGGCTCCTTATCCGGTACAAGGCCGTATGAGAGTGTCGGAGCCTGGGCAATACGTGTGAAAATTTCTGCCAGAGCCGGTGCTGCAACTGCCCCGCCGGACTCTGCATCGCGGGGTTCATCAACAACCACTCCGCCGATGAGACCCGGTTTTTCCACGGGGCTCATGCCTACAAAGGATGCAACAACCTTATCCGTACTGTACTCACCGGTTTCGGGATCAACCTTTTCACTGGTCCCGGTTTTTCCTCCAAGGGAGCCGATATCATAGGAAATATTCCGCGCAGTTCCTGAATCCACCACCCCCCGCAATATACGGCGCATTTCAAGGGCTGTATTGGCAGAGAGCACACGATGCAGTATGGTTGAATCATTTTCCGTAACCACTGTCCCTCTGCTGTCGGTTATTTCCCGAAATATTCGGGGCCGTACCAGGTATCCACCGTTTGCAACAACATTTGTGGCCTGAACCAGCTGAAGCAGGGTTGATGAGAATTCGTGACCAAAGGCTACCGTAGCCGGAGTACGCCGGGACCACCGTCGTTTATCCCGAACAACCCCCCGCTGTTCACCGGGGAGACGAATACCTGTACCCTGGCCGAAACCGTAATCTGACAGATAGTTAAACGTTCGCTCCACACCCAGGGAATCACCGATCCGTGCAAAGGCAACATTACTGGAAAACCACAGGGCCTGCTCCACTGTGAGGGTATCAAAATGTCTGCTGTCCCGGATCATTTCGCCATCAATTTCAAACACACCGGAGCTGACATCCAGAATATCATCAGGTGCAAATAAGCCCTCCTCAAGTGCCGCAGCCAGTGTGAGGGTCTTAAAGGTTGAACCCGGTTCATAGTTGAATGATATGGGCAGATTATTTCGATCGGTTCCCTGAAATTTCCACCAATAATTGGGGTTAAATCCGTTATTGGATGCCATGGCAAGTATATCACCGCTGTAGGGATCCATAATAACAGCAAAGGCATTGCGGGCCTCATACTCCTGAGCTGTTTCGTGCAGAACATCCTCCACAATTTTCTGCACTTCCATGTCCAGAGTCAGGTGTACATTATACCCGTCAACGGGATCAAGCCCCCGCTGATCCAGGGAGCTGTACTGTCGCCGACGCCCGTCATAGAGAAACCAATTATATCCCACCTCCCCCGTGAGGTATTCATTGAAGGAATACTCAACTCCTCCCCACCCCTTGTCACTTCCGGCCCATCCGATAACCGGAGAGCCGCTGTGACCAAACTGATAGAGTCGGTTTACGTATATTTCATCCTGATCAATACTGTCTTCCACAATGCGGATAGGGGAGTTTCGATCAAGACTTTTTGCCAGAACCCGGTTCTTACGGTCAAAGATCATACCCCGCCGGGGTGAAACCACGACACGCTCCGAACTTTGATTGTGAACACTTTGGGCATACATATCCCTGTGAAGAACCTGCAAATTAAATATATGTGCCAGGATAAATACAAAATAGACCAGCAGCAGTATCTGAAAAAAGGTTATTCTGCGTGATGTATTCATACTAATATATCCTCAGGAAGGAATGCAGAATGGTGTACCATACGCCCCCTGAGGGCTCTTTTTCAGCGTAGCGGTCACGGTGAAGATAAAAGATGTTTCCCGCCGGCGCAGGATGCAGGTTCGGGAAGTTTTGTGTATACTCCGACAAATGTTCCGGCTTCTGAAGATTATGGATATTGTGCTGAAGACTGAGAATGCGGCTCTCAAGTTCTTTTTTTTCACGCATCAACTCATTTTTTTTCATGGACAGCACCTGTGCTTCACCTTCCTTCCATATTTTTAAAAGAAAAGGAGAAAGGATAACACCGGTACAGCACACCGCAAGCATGCCATATATCGTTATTTTTATTCCCTGCTGCAACTGTTTTTTCATATGCGCTCCGCCACACGTAATCGTGCACTGCGCGCCCGCGGATTTCGCCGAATTTCCTCATGGGCGGGAATAACCGGTTTTTTTGTAATACTTTTCAGAATGGCACGATTGCCGCCGCAGCTACACACGGGTAGTTCTGATGGGCAAATGCAGTTACGGGAGGCGCTGCGCATATAATTCTTTACCATCCGGTCTTCCAGGGAATGATAGGCTATTACTGCAATCCGGCCACCCGGAGCGAGAAAATCAACCCCCTTCTGCAGTGCAGCGGACAATTGACCAAGTTCGTCGTTTACTTCAATACGAACAGCCTGAAATATTTTTGACAGAGCCTTATTACTCACAGAACCATAGATTTTTTCAAGAAGTGCCACAAGATCACGGGTGGTGACAAGGTTCATAGTTTTGCGATACCGGCAGATTCCGGAAGCCATTTTGGCCGCCCCGTGCACTTCACCGTATTCGCGAAGGACCACTTCCAGCCGCGATTCCTCATATTCGGTCAGGACCGTGCGAGCCGAAAGCTCCTGCTCACGATTCATCCGCATATCAAGAACCCCATCAAAGCGATAGCTGAAACCCCGATCCGGCTCGTCAATCTGATGGGAGGAAACACCGATATCAAGGAGAATTCCCTGGAGGGAGGAAACGTTTAGGCTGTGCAGAACCGATTCCATCTCACCGAAACTGCCCTGACGAATATACAGATTTTCAACCCCTTCATCCTCACTTCTTTTTCTGGCTTCCAAAAGAGCATCAACATCTCTGTCCAGTCCAATAACACGTCCCGTATCCCTCACCAATTTTGCCATGGCAATACTGTGTCCGGCGCCGCCGAGGGTGCCGTCAAGAAAAACACCTCCGTCCTGAACCCTCAGTTTCTCAAGGGTTTGCTCCAGAAGCACCGGCACATGATAGTTACTCGTGGTCATCATAGGTCACTGCAGAAAAGAAAAGGTCATCAAAATCACTTTCATCCTCTTCCAACTTCTTTGGATGAACAACCTCAATAAAATTACCCATACCCACCAGGGCAACCTTTTTGTCTATATTCGCATGTCCAAGCTGTTTTGCAGAAATGGTAATTCTTCCCTGGGAGTCTATTGCGGAGTCGGTCATTGAGCGATATACCATAGCACAATACTTGAGATTTTTGGGGGTTTTGGGTAATTGTTCAAGCTTGGCGGCCTCCTTTTCCCAGACATCCTCCGGGTATATCCACAGGGCATTATTGGGGGCTTTTCGAATATAGAGCACGGAATCGCCATTTTTTTCAATGGCTTTTCTGAATTTTGCCGGGACATTAACCCGCCCCTTGGCATCAACAGAGTATTCATAGGTTCCAATAAACCTGCTCAACATTTTTCCCCACAATCTCCCACAATTACCCATTTGATTAAGAATATACCATATACATACCATAAATCAAGAATAATATGAGAAATAATTCAAAAAAAATTAACGCAAAAAAATAATCCCATGATTCATATGGGATTATCGAGAAAAAAAGGGGGAAAAATCTTTACAGAAAAAAAAATGCAGGGATAGACCCGGTCCTGTTTTTATAAAAAAATCACTCCCTGTGGAGGAGATGAAGTTCAACTGTTTTGCCGGGACGCATAATAAAGCATGATTCAAGATAACTCTGCATTTTAGGAGTATTTTTGCTTTGGGAAAAGGCAGCAGGCTCCTGGGCTATGGACCTGAAATCAACATCAAGAACCCCGTTATCATTAAGATCCTGAAATACAATAACCGCATAGGTTTCGCCGGTTTTCAGATTTGAGAAACTTCCGGAAATAGTGCCCTCCGTAAGCTTCTCCGCAGCAACCACGGCCCGGCGCTCAGCCCGCTCCCCTGTTCCAAAACCTGCGGCATCCCTGTAGAGTTCAATATGAACATCTCCCTTCAGCGGAAGATACCCCGTGATTTCCAGAGAAAGCTCCTGAGAAACAAGGGAACATAAAAAACCACTCACAATAATAAAAACAAGTTTCATACAATATCCTTAGTATAAATAGACACGTGTCGCACCGCTTCCTCCGTCCCGGGGCGGCGCATATTCAAAACTCTTAATGCCCATGCGCCACTCCTCCCTAAGAAGCCGGCGAATCTCCTCTTTTAAAATCCCCCGTCCGTCAAACCCCTTGCCATGGATAATCAAAAGCTGTTTTACTCCCTGAGAAGGGGCATCATCCAGGGCGGTACGAACAATATCCCGTGCATCATTGAGGGTGCAGCCATGCAGATCAATGCGCCGCTCCCGTCCCGTTGGTACGTCTGTTTTCCTTTCCGTGGATTGTCTTTCTGTAAAAAACTCTTCCTTTTGAGCACCAAAAAATCCCCGCTCATCCGTATATTCCAAAATATATTTCTGCCCGGGACTCAGATCCTCTTGTTCCCAGAATGCATCAGTGCTGCCGGAAATAATGCGATGTTTTTCTTCAGACTGCACCGGTGTTTCCCGGGAGGATGTACGGGATGAACAATGCTTTTTTTCATCTTCCTCCGTATATGAACAGGAATCCTTATCAATAATTCCATGCAGATCAACATAGTCAAGGATCTCATTGCAGCCACAGGAGTCTTTGGGAAAAGTCTTTTCCTGTTTCTTTTTTCTTTTTCTCCTGAGAAACTCAAACATCCTGAGACCTGCCGGATATAACGGGAATAATTGTATCTTTCCAGGAATAAAATGTGTTACGCAGAATCTGCCGTCGCGCTTCCTGTATTAAGGTAACATAAAAATGCACATTATGCAACGACAGCAGACGCAGTGACAGAATCTCGCCGGCTTTATAGAGATGACGCAAATATGCACGGCTGAAATTCTGACAGGTATAGCAGGTACAATTGGAATCAAGGGGGCGAAAAAAGCTTTCGGAATGCTCGCTGTTCTTAATATTAATCCTACCCTGCCAGGTAAAAACCGAGCTGTTTCGGGCATTTCGGGTGGGCATCACGCAATCAAACATATCCACTCCGCCGGCGATTGCGGAGAGAATATCTTCGGGCTTTCCCACCCCCATAAGATACCGGGGCTTATGCCGGGGCAGGAGATTGGCGGTAAATTCCGCAGTTTCATAGAGCTTTTGTGTTGATTCACCCACCGCAAGGCCTCCAATGGCATACCCGGGCAGATCCAGCTCAATAAGATTGTGCGCACAATATTCACGAAGGTCGCGGTGTGTTCCTCCCTGAACAATTCCGAAAAGAGCCTGAGGATATCCAAAATGAAAGGGGGTAGCTTCGTGGGCGACACAACATCGTTCTGTCCAGCGCAGGGTGCGGGAAACCGCCTGTTCTATGGCTGATCGATCCGCCGTTGACGGCGGGCATTCGTCAAAGGCCATAATGATATCAGCACCGAGATTATGCTCGATTTCCATAACCTTTTCCGGTGAGAAAAAATGCCGGGACCCGTCCAGATGTGAGGAAAACTCAACACCATCTTCTGTTATCCGTGATATATCACGGAGGGAAAAAACCTGGAACCCGCCGGAATCTGTCAAAATGGGACGCTCCCAGTTTTGAAACCGGTGCAGCCCTCCCGCACGCCGTATCAATTCGCTGGTGGGGCGCAGATGCAGATGGTAGGTGTTGCCCAGAATGATTTCCGCCCCCGTACTGTAGACATCGTGAGGGGAAAGAGCTTTTACACTGGCCTGGGTACCCACAGGCATAAAGACCGGAGTGTGTATAACCCCATGGGGGGTAAAAAACCGCCCCGCCCGGGCCATATTATCCTCACCCTGAAGCTCAAAGGAAAAGAATGACTGATTATTCACACCTGACTCCGGATAACAACGGGTGAAAAAGTATCAAAAATAAGGGAGGATCCCGCAATAATACCATCGCTGTGAAGACCCGCCACACTTCCGTCGGTATCGCAGGTACGTCCCCCGGCCTCGCCCACAAGCAAAAGCCCCGCAGCAAAATCCCAGGGATGCAGTTCGTATTCAAAAAAACCGTCAAACCGTCCTGCTGCAGTCCAGGATAAATCCAGGGCGGCACTCCCCGTCCTGCGCAAACCGCGGATATCCCGTTCAAACAAACGCTCAATGGATTTCAGGGTACTGCGCATCATATCCCCACGGTCATAATAAAACCCCGTGCATATAAGAGCCTGCCCCATACTGCGACGAGGCGAGCACTGCAGCTTTTTTCCGTTTAAAAAGGCGCCGTGATTTTTTTCAGCTGAAAAAAGCTCCTTCCGGGAAGGATCGTACACTGCCCCTGCCACGATATCCCCACCGCGGGCATAGGCTATGGAAACACTGTAATGCGGCAAGCCGCAGGAATAATTATTCGTACCGTCAAGGGGATCAACAATCCATAAATGGTCACTGTTCAGGCTCACAGCATCTTCTGACTCTTCTCCAAGAAACAGGTGATCTGGATATTTTTCTTTTATTGCATCACGAATAAACGTTTCAGACTGGATGTCCGCTTCGGTAACAGTATTTTTATCTGACCCCTTTGCAGAAACCGTCACGTGTCCGAAGAGATCCTGAACACGGGTTCCGGCTTCTGTAATAATGTCCTCAATAAAGGTTCGCATATTTCACCCCTGCAAAAAAAAAAGCCGGATTTGCATCCGGCTTATTGTAAAATATCAACGTCTTCCAAAAAGGTTCTCATCAGGTTTCACATCCTGCTGCGCCGGTCTTTTTTCCGAAGTATCAGCGCTTTTCGTCGGAGATTCTTTTTTTTCCGGGCGCTGAGCAGTATCTTTCCGCGGTCTGCTCTCTGCCTGCGGTTTGTCTTCAGGACGGGGTTTACTTTCCGCCCGAGGCTGTGTCTTTTCAGGACGCGGAGCATTTTCTCTTCGTGGTCTGCTCTCTGCCTGCGGTTTATTTTCAGGACGGGACTTACTCTCCCCCTGAGGCTGTGTCTTTTCCGGACGCGGAGCACTTTCTCTTCGCGGTTTACCCTCTGCCTGGGGCTTGTTTTCAGGACGTGACCTGGTACCTGTCTTTGGTGCCGCCTTTTCCCGTTGTGAAACCGCACCGCTTTTCTTCTGCGATGGCCCCGTGGACGCTTTTTTCTGCCGATCCTGTTTTGGCCGGGGATTGGGAGAAACTTTCTTTAACTCTTTATTGATGTCACGCAGAGATTTATCCGGAGAGCTGACTTGCTTTTTGTTCCGTGTATCTTTCTGTCCCTTATCACTGTTGGGACGGGGGCGGGAATTCGACCGTTCATTTTTAGTGCGGCTGTCTCCGCCGGAATTTCTTTTACCTTTGTTTTGCGGACGATTTTGAGGTTTACTGTTTCGTGAATCGCCCCGGTTGTTATTTGTCCTGTTTTTATTATTCTGGCGTGGATTTGAACGCTTATTCAGCGTTTCCCTTACATCCCTGAGGACAGTATCCACCTGCGAAAGTTTAATTAAGACAACAACCTGTAATACTGCTACCAATATAGCAGCAACTAAAAAATAGTTCTCCATAAATACATTCTCCATTGCATTGTATATATTTGTACCTCTTACGTTTTTCTAATGGTCGTTTTTTATCCAGTAAAAGTCGATCTATAAGAGGTTTCATCCTTGTCCTGCACCAATAATTATTTGCGTAATCGGCAAAACGAAATCAATCAACTTTTATATGTACCTGCATACAGTTATTTCAAAGAGCGGTGCAAATCAAACCGGTAGTGAATCAAGATCTCCGGCTTCCTGTCGTATTGCATCAATATCATCAAGGCGTGCAGCAATTCTGTGCAGCTTTTTGCTGATTATCAGAAGCTTTCCCCACACAAAAAAAAGTATCAAAGAAAAAACAAAGATAGTAAAGAGCCAGAGAAAGTAAAATACCGATTCCATACATTCCGTCTCTTTCCGCTGTTTTGTTCTGTACTGCTGCTAATATACATTCCTCCGCGGAGAATCGTAAACTAAAAATTAGTTGATGTCTCACGGGTATTATAAAATTTATCAATCACGGAGATTGTTTCTTCAACATTATCCGTAATATGAATCAGATCAAGATCTCCACTGCTGATATACTCACGGCCGAGCATGGTTTTCCTGATCCAGTCCAGCATTCCGCTCCAGTAATCTTTACCCATAAGCACCAGTGGAAGCTGCGGAGTTTTCTGCGTCTGGATAAGAGTGAGGGTCTCAAACATTTCATCAAGAGTCCCAAACCCGCCGGGCATAATAACCACCGCAGCGGCATAGCGGAGAAACATCACTTTCCGCACAAAGAAATACCGAAAATGCATTTCTATATTCTGATAGGCATTGGGCGTTTGCTCAAAGGGCAATTCGATGTTAAGCCCCACAGAATCACCGCCTCCCTCTTTTGCACCCTTATTTGCGGCTTCCATAATTCCCGGGCCGCCGCCGGTAATAACGCCGTATCCGTGCTGAGCCACACTTTTGGAAAGATCCAAAGCCATTTGATAATATGCCTCGTCTTCTTTGGTGCGGGCAGACCCGAAAATTGAAACACAGGGGCCGATACTGGACAAAGTTTCAATTCCCTCAACAAATTCCGCCAGTATGCGAAACATCCGCCACGTTTCTTCACTGTTGTGCCGAGTAGCCTTGGCAACCATAATTCCTCCTGAGGTAACTCAAAAAACTGTTATTTATCCTTTTTTTTGGCCATCCCGTATCCATCCCACCTGCGGATAAGCATACCCAGACGGTTCCAGCGGATTTTTGCCGGAAGCAGATAGAAGGGAACATCGTCAGCCAGAGAAAAGTATACAATAAATGCCTGGGCATTGATAAAATTTCTGTTTACAAATCCCCAGAACCGTGAATCCGATGAGTTATCGCGATTATCCCCTACCATAAAATAATTATCATACTGCACAACATACTCCTCAACGGGGTCATTGTTAATACTGAGGTGCTTTCCAATGGCAACAGAATCTTCAGGCCGTATTCGTCCATAGGCCTTTTTTATTTCTTCAAAGATAACCACATAATTAAACCAGTAGAAATGGGGGTTTTTGTCAAGACTCTGAAACAGGGTATCGGAAAAACGGAATCCGGAAAGAAGCTGATTCAGGGGATAGGGCCATTGGGTTTGCCCCACAAGGGCAGATCCCATATCCTGATCGGTTTTTCCGTTTACATCAAAGGTATATCGGTCCCGGATTTCGCTGCGGGGATTTTCCTGATGGATAAGACGCTTATAAAAATGGAATTCCCGCATTGACGCCTCTGAAAGTCGCAGGGTATCACCTTTTTTGGGTATATAGAGTGGTGAGAATTCCTCCAGAAGAGTATCATAGGGATCAATAAAATCAAATCTCCCGCCGCTAAGATACTGCGCCTCCTCAGGGGGAATGGTTTTCACACCGTTTATATAGAGATCTTTCCCGTCCATCCGGACCGTATCCCCTGCCACAGCAACACATCGCTTAATATAATCCTTGTTTTCCGGCCCGGGATATTCAAAAATAACAACATCCCCCCGTTGGGGGTCGGTAATACCGGGAAAACGCATATGTGTAAAGGGCAGCACGGGAGAACCGTACATAAACTTGAGCCCCAGCAGAAAGTCGCCTGCCAAAAGAGAATTCTCCATGGACTTTGTGGGTATTGTAAAGGCCTGAATAATATACACTATAAATATCAGTGCCGTGGCAAGGGCAGAAATCATTTCTCTGCTGAAATTTAAAATACCCGCTTTTTCATCTCGTCTTTTATCCGCCATTTCACTACCTTTTTCTATACTTCATTGTATATAATCTGTGTAAATAGTTGTGAAGTATCAGCTTCAGATTTGTTATTAAATATAGTTTCGGTCACAGGGGATGACAGCAAATAAATTCTATTCCTGATCAGTTTTAATTCTGCTAAATCGCGCAGATATACAATACGGCCGATAAAAGTCAGGGAGCGCGCAAAACTCAGGCGCAGGGACTCTGCGGTTTCGAAAGAACCTCCTCCTTCGCGCCTCAGGGCCTGTTCACTCAAAAAAAGCCCATCCATTTTCTGCCCCGTTTTCAGCGGTGGTATCCGATTCATATTTCGTGCGGAGAAGTGGAGAAACTCACTGCAGAGCAAAGGAACAGCCTCCTGATTTTCTTCACAGTACTCCCTTACAGAGGAATAGGAGCGACGTTTCGACCGCTCTACTGACAGGAT
>JBNJEI010000063.1:0-12038 GCA_051745755.1 Fibrobacterota bacterium | reverse complement strand
CGAGGTAACAGCAAACATAAAAATCCACCAGCAGACAAAGGCTGTTTTGCACGCCATACGGGCTGCGGAAATGATTTTAAAGTTTCTCCCCATGCAATACCACCTTTTCTCCCGTACTGTTTCTGGTAAAAATCAGAAAATTCCGGCTGGATTCCTGTAACCCGAATTTCTTGCGCAGAACCGCAGCGGGAACAGGAAAATCACGACAGATCACCGCCGCTGCTGAAACAACCCGGTCTGTAATATATCTTTTTACCCGCGAACGGCTCCAGGAAAATATTGTATGAATACGAAATTTCCTCCCCGGGAAATTTGTAATATCCCGATTGGATATAAGAAAAACGCCGTATTGGGAATACCGATTGAGATCAAAATATTCTCCAAGTTCATCTATAAGGCATGCCTTAATAATTGCCGGGTCGGGCTCATATAAGAAGGCGCCCTTCGATGACAGGGGACATTTTTTTGCATTCCGTGATTCAATAAAAAAACCCGGACTGCCGTCGGAATTCAGACAGACAGACTGCACCTGACAGTCCCCGGTATAGCCCCGATATCCAAAGGCAAGCAGCTCTTTCACCTCACCCGAAACGGATATGACCTGCACCGAGTATAAACCGGGCAATTCTTTTTTGAGAAGCGTGATATCATAGGCAGGCGATATTTTTAAGGCTACCCGGCGGGCAGAATTGAAAATAAGCTCCGCATAGGCAAGAATATCCGGAGACCACCGGCTCATTGTTTTAAAACGATCCCCCTGTTTGTTCCTGCGGGCAGGATCAAGAAATATCCATTCATATTCCACTGATGAGTTTCTGAGTATCTCCATGGAATCCCCCTGCCGGGGAGTAATATTGGCACATTCCGGAAGAAGGTTCAGATTGTGAAGAAACATCTGATACCGGGATAAATCCTTCTCTATATATTCAACGTTGGAAAAGGACGAAGAAAAAAATATCGTATCAACGCCCATTCCTCCCGTTGCATCGCAGAGAGCTTCGCCCTCAAGACAGCGTGCATGATAACGCGCAACGGCCTCTGATGTTGCCTGCTCTGCCAGTGATTTCTCCCCCACAATACCGCGGGAAAGCAGAAGGGGGAATTTTCGCTTTAAAATTGCGCGGATTTTTAATTGCTCCGCCATAAACGCGGCGCACCCTCCCGGCATCTTACCGGAAAGAGATAAAAGAAAATCCACCGGGTCCGCATAGTTTTCCAATGCCTGTTCCCAGATTTCCCGTCCCTGAGGGGAGGTAAAATAACGAAGAATTCCTGCGTTTACAACTGGCATTCTTTTGAACAGAAACCAATTTTTTCAGCAAAGGAATTCACCACAGTGATACACGATTTCTCCTTTGATGAAAAGCCGCTGCCGGATTCTTTTTTTTCTGCAATAAAACGACCGACCTTTTTGTAAAAAAGATAAAAATAATCCTGTATCTGCTGTTTCCGTATGGGGATATTGTACCGTTCCACCGCATCAATCATGTTATCAAGCCAATGAATAGCCTCACTGCAATTGGAGTGCAGCTCAAGGGATTTGATTCGGGATATAATAACCGTATCAAACGCATCAGCACTGTTACGCATATCAAGGGAAGTGCCATAATACATACTTTTTTTGTATATCTCATCAAGGGAATTACGGATATCATCGGAAAAATACTGCTGTACAAGCTGATTGACCGCCAAATCCCATTCCTCTTCCAGGTAAAAGGAAACAATGCCGGACAAAGCCTCGGGCAATCCATTGTTTATTGAGGTTATAATATCCAGACGATTATTTCTGTTCCCCACCCATGAAATATAATTGAGAAGGGTTTCATTGGCAAAATCCGTAATCATCTTTTCAGTTAAAATCTGACAGTAGGGTGTAAACGCATCCCTGAGAGTGAAATGTATCCGGACATCATCATCAAGCAGACGGCGGGCATCCGTTTCATCTTCCAGGACAGTTTCATCTCTGCCGTCAAATATCTTACAAGCCACATCCCCTTTTCCCTCATTTGCCAGGGCAAGGACAAGACTGAGATCTTCCCGGGAGCTTCTGTGAGAAACGTCAACAGAAAAGATCTGCCACTCCTTTTCATCCACAGTCTGAGACACAAGACGGTTTATTCCAATCTCATAGGCATCAAGAACATAATTGGTCTTGTCGTTATACACAAAATTATTCAGTGCCGCCGTAAAGGCAGCGCGTTCCATATGAAAAACCATGCGTCCCGCTTCATCATCAAGAATGGTTGCTCCGGTTTTGCCCTGAATATTACTCTTTGCTTCATGGAGGATTGATTTAAATTGCGCAAGCACCGCATTGGTTTCCTGAAACGGCCAGGTAAGCTGCCATGCCCGCAGGGCGTAGCGAATATTCTGAACGGTTTCAATGCCGCTGATATCATTAAAAAACCAGGCACAGGAGGTATAGGAATACTGCATATAGACCTGCCCTTCAAGAAGCATGATCAATCGACCCATATCCCGTTTGGAAAGCTTTCTACGGGTACGCTTCTGCAAATACTCTTCAACACCGTCCTTTTGATCAATATAGGGTTCATAGTCATCACGCAGGGAATCGGGATTCACCCCATAATATTTGCACTTTTCGTGATAGACCAGCTCTATCTCACTGTTGAGATAATCCATCGCTTCCCGCAGCGGACCACGCCAAGCCTGGTTCCAGCCCGGACCGCCGCCGGTGCTGCAGCCACAATCCCGAATCCATCTGCCCGTACCGTGGGCACAGCTCCAGGCAGAACCTTCTCCCCGTCCGTTTTTCAGTTTCACTTCCCGATCGGGAGGGTTTATTGAGAGATAGTAGGCATAATTCACCACCTGAATACCCGCTTCCTCGGCCTTTTTCCTGAAAAAATAGGCAAGACACATATCAGCATTTTTCTTGTGATGGCCAAAGGTCTCACCGTCAGTTGCGATATTAACCAATTGGTTTTCACGGGGGTTTGAATCAAAACAGGCGTCAATGCGGTTGGCAAGTATATCCGCATTGTCAAGAAGGTTTTCAAAACTGATTGCCCGTGATACGGGCTCATCAAAAAAGAATACGGAAAGGTACCCTTTTTTTCTTCTGTTTCTTTTGTCGTAGGCATACACCCGATACGGATAGCGGGGATCCAGCCCTTTTTCCTCCACAGATTCCCAGGACGTCTCAATGCTCTTGCTGCTGACCTCCATGCGGAAAGCCTCTGCCTGATGAGGGGAAAGAACAACAAATTTTATATTTTCCTTAATGAGCACATCCACGGTTTCATTATTTATTGCCGTTTCTGAAAGCCACATACCTTCAGGCATTCTGTTGAAGTGACGATAGAAAAAACTCTTGGCCCAGCGAACCTGGGTTACCTTGTCTTTATAGGAAGCGTGAGGCAGGATCGTATGATTATACACCTGGGCTATGGCACTTCCGTGACCGTTGAAATTTTCCTGACTTCGTCTGTCAGCCTCAATAATCCGCTCATAAACCAGGGGCTTTTTCTCAGCAATCCAACGAAAGAGGGTTGGACCGAAGTTAAAATCCATATGACGGTAATTATTATTCACGGCCACTATTTCTCCCGCTTCATTCAGGAGGCGGGAAAATGCATTATTTCTGTAACATTCGTCATAAATACGCTCGTTCCAGTCATGGTATGGACTGGCGGAATCCTGCCGCTGAATCTCCCGAAACCAGGGGGATTCGCGCGGAGGCTGATAAAAATGGCCATGAATTACGCAGTATTTCTTAGTTCCACTCATAGAAACTCCCATCGGGGTTTTTTACTTCCTTATTTTTGAGTTTCTCCTGCAACAGGAGAAGACCGGCATTGATTATCTCATCACGTTGATCAGAGGGAGGCGTAAAATACTCCTCAAGATTTTTGCCGATACGGACATAGCATTTATCTCCAATGTGGGTATACCCCAGCTGTATCTCAATAGTTGTTTCCTCTCCGTCAATAATCACCGTGCGAATCCATCGTATTCCCATTATCTGCCCCTTTTTCCTGTTCTTTATTGTAATATAACTATTCACATCGCTGTATAAAATGCCGAAGACTCAATTTGCCGTAATAAGTCACTCCATCCCCGCAGAAACACTCCAGATAAATACCGTACCAACCGTACCGCCACTCAACCCCAGAGAGAGGATCAGAAATACTCTCCAGACAAAGACGTTATCGGGGCGTCGATACGCCCATGCTGCACTGATCATAAGCATCCCAAAGAGTATGGTGTGAATAAGCGAAATATATCCACAGCAGCCACCAGGGAAAATGGCAGCAGTATACAGAAAATAAAGGGAACCAGCGTAGAAGATAGTGATATGAACAGGTATCTGTTGCCCCCAAAGCCGGGGGAGACTGTGCGGAAAATCTTCAAATATACGATTTTCGGGAATCATCTCAATTGACAGAACACTTCCCAAAACCAAGAAGTAGACCGAGGGAAACAGATCAAAGGGAAAATCGGAAACACCCCCCGTATAGATATAATAGGCAAAAAACGGCAGTAATCCCCCGGAAAAAAACATATGAACAAACTCCCCGCCCCCGCGGCGGATAATTGTAACGGGAGGAAAATAGTATACCCAGACAAGGGTGGTTATAAGCAGCATAAACACTCCGGTCAACTCACGCCCCCATACGACACCTCCCCAATAAATAAGAATAAGACCGGTCATACTCAGGGAATAGAAAAAATATCGGGTTCCCGTATCACTACCGCTGCCGTAGCGGGGATGGCTGTATTCCCGTTCGTAAAACCAGTGTTGAAAATAATACCAAAGCAGGTGAAAAAAGACCCCGGAGAAATGAACAAAGAGGATCCGTACGGGAATAATTGGATATCCGTGTGCATAGGCAAAGCTTCCCCCCAGAATCAGAGGAATCAGAATAAAGAGGTGATACAGAATGGTGCCGGTTTGCTGTTTCATTGTGTCATTTTCGTCTGTGAAAAAAAAGACAGGGGCTTCCGCTGTTTTTAAACACAAGCACCGCAGGAAGCGTAAAGCTCTTAAATCCATATTTTCGGCAGCCGTGGGGCGCCTGCTGGTCCCAGGTGACGTAGTAAAACACACATTTCCTGCACGGTATTTTCTTCACATTTACTCCGGGTTTTACACTTTGCTACAACATATATTATGATACACTGCTTTAATTTAATGAAAAAATATCGCTGGTGTAATCATGGCACCCAATAAATATATATATTTCGAAGCCAGAGTAAAAACAGCAGAGACAGGGCTATGAAGCAGTATAAATCCATTCGTTTTTTTCTCCAGTACGCAGCTGTAAAAAGCAGTCTTTTAACCTTGGCATCCCTCCCGCTGCTTTTTCTTTCAGCAGAAAAAGACGTATTTGTCTATTCCCCGCTGCAGACAACACTGGTCTTTGTTTCCATAACAACCCTGCTTTGGGGGATATTTCACCTTTCTTCTCATACAAAGACATCCCGGTTTACCATTATGGGGACGCTGTTTCTTATTCTTTTCACCAGCCGTCCCCTGCTTGCTGACAACCCGCTCCTGGCCCTGATACTCTCCCTTGCCGTACTCTACGGATGTCTCTATATTCAAAACCTTCATTTTTTCAGCTACAAAAAAACCTTCGCCCCGGAAGAACAGCATGAAGCGGCATTACAGCGTGCACGCTGGGCGTTACGCAGCGCCCTGGGCCTCAGTACCCTGCTCCTCTTTCTTCTCCCCGAAACGGTTTATACCCTTCGCCTGATTGTACTCGGCATCAGTATTGCAACTGCCATGCTCTATTATCTTCGCTGGGTCCGAATTCATAACACACGCTCCGCTGTATATTACGGCATTGCAGGTGCAGCGGCGATGCTGGTTACTGCGGGTTTCTTTACTACCCATGCCCCCCTGATCGCATTGGCTGTATCGGTACTCCTTATGAAAACTCTTCCCCGGCAGGAAGACCTGTCTCCGATACGTCATTTCTGGTGGGAAAGACTTACGGCAAACCCTCCCCGAACACTTGTGACAACCTTCAGCATTCTCTGTATTACCGGTACACTCCTGCTGCTGCTTCCCGGTGCTGCACGACCGGATATCTCCGTAATTGATGCACTCTTTACTGCAACCAGCGCCGTATGCGTTACGGGACTTATTGTCCTTGACACTCCCGCCGACTTCACCTTCCTGGGACAGTTTTTTATTCTTCTGCTGATTCAATTGGGCGGTCTGGGAATAATGAGTATCACCACCATGGGTATCGGTATAATAGGAAAACGGCTCAGTTTTCAGCAGGAAAAGAATATGTCCCAGATAATGGACACGCATCCCCAGGACCTCTTTTCCTCACTCAAGCTGATATTGCTTTTTACCACATTTGCAGAATTGATCGGTGCTATTATTCTCACAACCCAGTTTTATCGTTTCGGCGATCCATTCTTCTCCGCTGTATGGCGCGGAATATTCACATCAATATCCGCTTTCTGCAATGCAGGGTTTGCACTCCAGAGCACCAGCATTATCCCCTATCAGGAAAACTTTGTAATTATGCACACAGTTGCCCTCCTCATAATCGTGGGAGGAATGGCACCTGCAACCACCGTTGCAATACCGAAGATCATACGGAAAAAGCCAGTACCCCTTGCTCCAAAAATCATCCTTTCTGCCACCGGCATATTACTCATAGGCGGAACGATACTACTGCTCATGGTGGAATGGAACGGCATGCTTGCACACATGAGTATCGGCCAAAAACTTTCCAATGCCTGGTTTCAATCAGCAACCCTTCGTACGGCGGGTTTTAATTCCCTGGACCTGAGTCCGGCCCATTCTGCAACAATCCTGATTATGTGCATTTTTATGTTTATCGGCGGAAGCCCCGGCGGTACAGCGGGGGGAATCAAAACTACCTCTGCAGCCGTACTTTTGATGTGTCTGCGCTCCCGGAGTCTGAATCAAAGGGACATAACCTGCTGCCGGAGAAGAGTCTCTCCCCTGGTGATATCCACTGCTGCTGCCCTGATAACTGCATCGATACTTACAGGCACAGGAGTCCTTTTCATCCTTGAACTGACACAGGATATACCCTTTTCCCTGCTGATATTTGAAACATTTTCCGCCCTTGGAACCGTTGGCCTTTCCCTGGGGGCAACCGGCCAACTTGATGAAATTGGAAAACTGATTATCGTTGCAACCATGTTTGCCGGACGGGTCATGCCCTTTACACTCTTTATGCTCACCACACACACCCGAAAAACACAACCGCTTCCCTATGCTGACGGAAAAATACCTCTAACATAAATACAAAGGATTCTCGTATGAAACAGCAGATTGTAATAATTGGTATGGGGCAATTCGGTATGGCATTAGCCAGATCGCTGTCTGATAAAGGAACTGAAGTTATCGCCGTTGACAGGAAAAAAAATCTGATAGAGGAAGCATCTTCATTTGTAACAGAAGCACTGGTAATGGATGCCACCGATGAAGAGCAGATTTCCCGTATTTCCCCAAAATCACGCGATGCCGTTGTCTGTGCCATCGGAGATGAAGGACGCGAGGCGTCAATTGTGTGCACCGCCATACTCAAACAAATGGGAGCTCCCTATGTGATAGCCCGTTCCAACGATAAAATGCATAAACGAATCCTGCAATCCATCGGAGCAGACCAGATTATTAATCCCGAACGTGAATTCGGAACACGCTTTGCCAATCGTCTTCTGTATAAGGATTTTATTGCGGACACATCCATAAGTGATGATCTACATCTTACAGAGATAAAAATTAAGCCCTCTATGGTGGGCAAAAATCTTATCGACCTTGCGTTGCCCCGTCGATTCGGCATTATTGTAGCCGGAATCCGCCCCGGAGGGAAGGGTCGAACAGAAGCGGTTAACCCGGATAAACCGCTTCATGAAAATGACACCCTGATAATCGTTTCCCGTGAATCTGCCATACCAAAGTTTATTAAGGAAGTGTAAATGAAGGATTCAACTCCTCTGCGTATAAGCATCAACAGTCTTATTTTTTTCAATACAACCATTGTTGCCATTGCTATATGGGGATTTACCCGTATGGCTCCCGCCGTTGATACGATACTGCAGGATAATCAGGTCTCTATTCAATCCTGTCAGGTAATGCTCAGTACCCTTGCACGGCTTACCCCCCTGACGGAAAACACCGCTGTTTTAAAGCAGCAGTTTGAGCTTGCACTCCACAGAGCAGAAAACAATATTACTGAAGCTCGTGAAAAGGAGCACATCGCCTCCATACGGACACTCTATAATCCCGTATTTGACAAAAATCACAACAGCGTTGATTCAAACAGCTTCGACCTCTTCAGAAATCGGCAGGAATTAATCCATCACATAGATCAATTGGAAAAAATTAATAACCACGCCATGGAATATCAGAGTTATCAGGCAAAACACCGGGGATACGGAAGCGCCTGGCTTATGGTATTTCTCGGAGTTGCATCATTTTGGATGGGGATAATACTTAACAGGAAAATCTCAAAAAATCTTATCATTCCCCTTGAGGAGATTTACGATGTAATACGGGATTTCAAGGCTGGCAACACCATCAGACGATGCGACAGAACAGGGTTGCCCCCCTATGTACGCCATGTTCTCTCCGAGGTAAACTCCCTTCTTGACAAGAAATAATCACTCCAGGGAAAGTACGGGGCGAAACCCCAGGACATCAGTGCGGGAGGAAGGGTCAAAGCTGTTTCTGTTTGCAGAGCGAAGACCGATCACGGAGGAATTCCAGCTTCCGCCCCGTCGAACCCGATCGGTTCCGGCATCGGGCCCCCGGGGATTAAATGCCGTGGAAACCTCGTAGTAGTCACGATCATACCAGTCGTGACACCACTCCCACACATTGCCCGCCATATCGTATACGCCAATACCATTGGGATTCTTTTCTCCCACAGCCCATGTACCGAAATCGGGATGATCGGCTCCAAGATCCAGACTGTTTTTTGAAAAAACCGCATGGGAATCAACCACGGCAAAGGAGGTATCATTACCCCAGAAATACTCTGATTTACTCCCCGCCCGCAGGGCAAACTCCCATTCTGCTTCCGTGGGAAGACGATAGCCGCCGGCGGAAAAATCCGCCGTCCAGGTGGTTGTGTCAT
Source organism: Fibrobacterota bacterium (assembly GCA_051745755.1). Taxonomy (GTDB): domain Bacteria; phylum Fibrobacterota; class Chitinivibrionia; order Chitinivibrionales; family Chitinivibrionaceae; genus Chitinivibrio. Next base: position 2,940 of record JBNJEI010000063.1, on the reverse strand, counting down.
ATACCAACTCACGCCCTTCTGAAGCACTTTTTTTATTGCAGTACCGCACAGCATCATACCATGTAACCCCTTCCACGGGAAGTGAATCCCCTTTCCTGAAAGAAGGATTAATCCCCATAACCTCACGGTACTGCGCCTGTGTAACAGGATATTTGCGAATATAAAAGGAACTGACCGCAATTGTACGGACGGGATTCTCATCAAAGAAAAACTCACTGCCGCGACGAAAATCTCCTCCGGGAACATATACAAACCCATCCGGTTTGGGAGCAAATATTGCTGCCACGGATATATTGTCATTCATTTCTATGGACAATGGATTTTCGCGTCCCGACAGATCTCCCTCCCACCTGCTGAAGAGATACTTCTGCGACGGCTGTGCATGAAGCACTACCTCCTCACCCTCAAAGAAAACAGACCGGGCGGGACTTCTCGTCACGCTGCCCCCCGAAGACACATACACTGAAAGAATACAGGACTTAAGGAAGGTTGCTGAAATGGTCATGTCGCCATCCACCGTTACCGAAAGAGGATTCTGCACCCCTTCAGCATCACCACCCCACTCTACAAAGGAATAGCCACCCATATCGAGGGCTACTAATTCTATCTCGGCCCCTTCCTTATAATATTCATTATCGGGGTATTTTATGACCCGGCCGTGGTCATACTCCACATTTACGCTATAGCTGCCCGCATCATCGGGCTTAAAATTTGCCGTAATATTTTTTGATCCATCCATTACGATATCAACGATCTCATCATCGCCCTCAATATCTCCGCTCCATCCCCAAAAGGTATATCCCTCCTGGGGAGCAGCACTAAGGCGAACTTCGTCTCCCCTGGAAAAAATCATTCCTTCGGGATCAGCGGAAACTGAACCACCGGGAGAACTTCCAAGAGATAGAATAAACTGCTCAGTAAAATTGGCCTGAATATTTTTCTCAGAGTCCATAATAACTTCCGCAACCTGTGAGGCTTCTTCTATATCCCCACTCCAGCCGGCAAAAGAATACCGCCCCGCATCTATGGCAACTATCAATACCGTATCACCTTCCCCGTAGAGCTCTTTATCCGGTTTTTTGTACACCAGCCGGTTTTCTTCATGCTGCAAATTCAAAGCATACATTCCAAACTGTGCCACATAGGATTTATCTGATGTGACAATAATCTCCAACGAATCCGCTGTGGTATTTGTATCACCTTTCCAGCTGAGAAACTGATACCCGTCTTTTTCCCGTGCAATAAGCAGCACGGTGTCCCCCTTTTGATACTCATCCTTATGGGGAATACGAATCACCTCACCGCCTCCGCTCTCAACGGCAATCACATAGCCCGTATCATCAACGTCATCATCGGATTTAAAGGGATTGGAACAGCCCCAGAAGGCTGTGATCAATACAAGAAGACAGAACACACTCAGAACCGCTGTTTTGCTTGTCACCATTCTTCCATGAAAAAAGCACCACTCCTAAGTTATACCATGGTGTGAAGTATATTACAAGGAAAAACGTACTCATACCCGGAACCTCTGTACCATGCACATAAAATCAGCGCATCACTGACGTTATACCTGTAACACACAGGCAAAACTCCCTGGTAGTCACACCTGTGTATATTTCTGACCGGTTAGACGTATTCTTACCTGCTTAAAAATTTGGACCAGGTGCCAATCAAATAAGGAGATCAATATGGCAGATAAAAGTATCCCCTCAGCTCGTCGAAGTGGAAACGGAAAAATGGTATGTACTACTGAAGAAAAAGTCTCCTGTAACATGAGAAAATTCCGATCTAAGCACTGTGTAGTTTTGCAGGAAGTATAATCTTTTTGTAAATCAATTGTACGAATGGCGCAAGAATTCCCAACGAGGATGTTATGGGGATAAACAATGGTGATCTTCACAGTAACGCAGAATAGAGGATCTCTGACTCGTCACAATAAAGAGCAAAAAAGCTCTGGGTGAAGCTTGTTCCTGATAATAAGAATTAAAAAAGTAGAGATGGACGCCCGAAAAAGAGAAATTGTGACGCGTGCCCGGGAATGCGCCCTACGTAGGAGTCTGTAGTTTGAGAAGTGGTCAACGCTCTTTTTCAAAAAGAAAGGTTGCATTCACCGTAAAACGGGCTGGAGATACAGTCGGAAAATAGTATACCGGCAGGGTTCGATTCCCGGTGGACAGGGGAGACAACCTCAATTACCTGCCGGAACTGCAAGTCAGAGCGTTTTGCCTGTGCAATTGATTGCTGAGATTCCCGGGTACAGCCTGGAAAGACGGATAAACGATGCCGGACCGAATATTCAGCTTATATGCAGGAGGCGTTCTTTACGCAATGTGGGAATAGAACCTGAGAAAAGCCCCCTGAAGTTTCTTTGTGATACTGTATCCGGATCCCTGAGCGTGAATTGCAGAAGCACCGTAAATCGTGGAACACAGCAATGTGTACCACCCCGACACATGGTTCACAATCAAAGGGTTTGACAAAAGCTTTTGACAGAACACTAAACGTGAGAAAGTCTCTGAGAATTTCTGAATGGATTGGACATTGGAATGTAGCTCCTCATTCCCCGTTGGGGAGAAAAACTTCGGACAAGTATCAATCCAAAATTAAAACCACTGCGTAATTGGTCTGATTTAAACGGTAAGAACCCCTGTGGGTACAGTATCGTAAAATGTATAGTACATACTGAATACATAAAAACACTGCATACAGATATAGCGGTATGAGCAGATTCGTTTACAGCCCTGCTCATACCGGCTGTAATTATTCGATTATAATTTCATCATCCATACCGGAATCATCCATACCGGAATCATCCATACCGGAATCATCCATACCGGAATCATCCATACCGGAATTATCCATACCGGAATTATCCATACCGGAATTATCCATACCGGAATTATCCATACCGGAATTATCCATACCGGAATTATCCATACC
>JBNJEI010000062.1:0-12558 GCA_051745755.1 Fibrobacterota bacterium | reverse complement strand
CTGTCACGACCTTTCACAAAACCTCCCCGAAAATCACATATTCATATTCGAATATTAATATATGTCGAAGTGAAGTGTATGTGCACTATCACCTCCAAAGAATCTTTCAAACAGATACCCATCCCCTGAAAAAACATGCAGCAGGACTGGCATCAGATCAGAACACAGATATAACCGAAGATATCATAAAACAGGAGGGGTGTAACCTTTCCCGGTTAAGGAAAGAGACCTGCAGGGCAGGGATTATCGAAAAGCTCGTTTTGCAGGAAGCTGAGGGATCAATCGGCCGCAATACAGGGTGTTGGTCAGATTCGGTAGGAGGAGACGAAAATCCGCCAATACCGGACAAAAAAGAACTGCGAAGCCGGGAGCAGCACATGATGGACATAGGAATGGTCGAAAAGGAAATACAGAGGGTGTAAAACACATTATCCTCCCGGCCTAAAAACAACTCCGAAGAAACGGAGTGCTTTTGCAAATGGTGGAGGTGAGGGGAATCGAACCCCTGTCCGGCAGGTATTCAAATTGAACCGCTACATGCTTAGTCTTCCTATTGTTTCTCACCGCAATGTCAGCCAAAAGACAGGCATACATCGCGGCCAGCATCTTTATTTAAGCATTGAGCCGATACACTCTCAATGCCGATCGTTCTGTTTTATACTCCCGAAAACCGCGAACGAAAACAATTTACGGGAGTCGCAGCGTTGTTACGCTGCTACTGCGTAGTTATAATCTTCTGCAGTTATACTATAATGGATGATTAACGAGGCCAACCATTATCCTCGACATGCTGTTCAAAGATCTTACAAGCCGTCGAAAACCTGTACACCCCCATGGGTTGCTATATGTAATATACTACACTTTGGCCTGTCTTTCAAATAAATCTGTCTTTACACGCATAAAAATCAATAATTAAACCTGCAATATCAAGTATGTCTTGCTATATTTAGGGTATAGGCCAACACCAACCAATATAAAAGGCGGTAGTATGAAACGATCCTGTTTGTTTGTTTTTCTCACACTCACACTCCTCTTTGCAGAAAAAGACACACTGTACCAGGATATCGGTTTTGAAAGTAACACAGAGGCTATCATAGAAATATCTCCTCTTTCGCTTATCGAAGGGGAGATCACCGATACGGTGTATTCCGTGGAAGCCGACCCTTCAGAGGAAGTACAGCTTTCTCTTCCCATAAAGATCACCGACAAAGTTTCAACCATTGACAGAAATCAAACCGAACCTGATAATATTCGTATTGAAAGCGGAAACAGCAATTTTCGCCTTCTTGCCGGGGAAGCCTATAAGAATGCGCAGGTGCAGATTATTTCTCCCCGGGGACAGCTCATACACACCTCCCGTCTGGATCATCGGGGGACGGCTGTTATCGATATATCCCGGTCCGGACAGGGCCTGTTTATTTTGCGGCTGAATGGCACCGGCCAATCCACAACATTCCGAATGCTTGTCAGAGGAGACAATGTCTCTCTCAAGCCCGGTAAAGCAGACCACCATTCCTCCCTTTCGCCCAAATTGGCATCTGCGGAAGATGCGTCATTCTCACTGTCCGTACGCCCTCATGATTCAGACTACGAAGGACTGGAGGATGTAACCATTAATATCGGTGAGGATGGCGCAATTTCCACCGATGGAAACATTCCTGTTGAAAACAGTACCTTGGCTCTTATTCTTGAAAATATCGGTGTTGTGGAGCGTTTTAAGGAAATTCTTGATGAAAATACCTATGAGGAGCTTTTTCCCAACCGATACGGCCTGGGGGAAACCGGTCAGAAAAGTGATGGGGATTTTGATTTTTATACCTATGAATCTCTGGTAAATGCCGTGTCTGAAATATCTGATATTCGTATTGAGGTGTGGCTTCGTGAAGGGGTTAATTACGCTCAGAAGATCAAATGGTTTAATGATGCAACCGGCGAGAGTCGCGAGATGATAACCCACCCCGATTATAACGCTGACTGGAATCTTGAGAAACCGGAGGTACTCAGCGCTGAGTTCAGTTATGCTGATTTCTGTAATGTGGGCAGTATTGAAACACGTCAGAGAGAACTTGCCGCCTTTCTTGCCAATATTTCCCATGAAACCACCGGCCAGGGAGCAGATTTCTTCCCAAAAACCTGGGGACTGTACTGGATAGAGGAGGTTGACTGGCAAAACGGCAGTACCGAGCTGGGATACCGTGATGAAGGCCATGATGTATATCCTCCCTCCCCGGGCAAATCATATCACGGCAGAGGTCCTATTCAGATCAGCTGGAATTATAATTACGGCCAGGTATCGGAGTTTCTTTTTGGAGATAAAGACATACTTCTGGATAATCCGGAACGGGTTATCGAGGAAGATTTCACCGGCAGCGGCCAACCGGATGCCACCCTGGCTTTCCAGACGGCAATCTGGTTCTGGATGTATCCCCAGGCCCCCAAGCCATCCTGCCATGCCGTAATGACAGAGCAATGGGAACCCACTCAGGACGATATAAATGCCGGGCGCGATGAATCCATGTTCGGTATGACGGTCAATATCATAAACGGAGGCCTCGAATGTGGCCGGGGCGATGGCGACTATCGGGTACGTGACAGAGCCGGATATTACGAGCAATACGCAGACATTATGAATATTATGATAGAAGACTACCTGGACTGCGGTAGTATGGAGCCCTACTGATTATACCCAGATAACTGCGGCTTCAAGGCCGCAGTTATTGTAATTCCCACAAACATTTCCCGCAGCCACACGGGCACTGCTGATTCAGGGCATGCGGGACATATCCGTGCATTATTCAAACAGCCACTGCCCCACAAAGCTTCCGAAATCACTGTTTGCAGTAACCTCTGCCCTGCTGAAGCAATTATGGATGGAAGTATTACTCAGTCCCACCACCCCGCCTACTCCAGTCTCTCCTGAAACAGTACCGCCGGTGTGACAATTGGAAATATCCCCATTTGTAAGTTTGCCCGCAATTCCTCCGACAAACTCATTCCCCGTAATATTTGCCTCTTCAATTATAACATTACGGATGGTACCGGTAACACAGCCGAAAAGCCCCACCATATCCTGTTGCGGCCGGTTGATATACAGCCCCGTAATAGTTTTTTTGCTGCCGTCATAGGTGCCGGAAAAAGGGTGTTTTCCGCCGGCCACGGGCTCCCAGCCCAAGCCGCCATTATGGAAACGTCCCCCGGGTGAAAAAGCACTCTCCTCAAAGACAATATCCCCGGTCTGGGTAAAATAACTGCCGGGATGATTTCGAACATTAGTAAGGTGTTCCACGGTTTCCACACGATACGGATCTTCTTCCGTACCGCTGCCTCCGGCAAATTCCTCTGCGGAAACTGCCGTAATAACACACAGCATTCCTGCCAGCACGGCAAAAACGCACATCCGTATGGAAAACGATATTCCATTGTTTTTTCCTGCCATAAGACCCCTCCTGATAGGCATGAAAACACTCTGATCACATACGCATATTCTCAGAACGGAAAACACTAAGCGGGTGAAATATCTCTATGCGTGGTATACTGATAATATACTCAAAAAATCGGGGGTATGCAGATATATTCTGCTTCAATTTTTTTCCCAATCATATATAAAAACCAATCCTGTGCACTCTCCGTACGACACCCTTGTTAAAAATCACATATAAAGCCCGAACAGTATCGAAAAAACACAGTAAAAAACTTTTTGAAGAATACGAAAAGAACACGTGATTTTTTCAGTTCAAATTTCAAAACACGTGGGCAGGGGTGATTTTTAACAAATCACCGTCCTTGCAAAAAGCGCGGCACTGCGAAATGTTTTTTCAGAAGGAAACCGTACATACCACTTCAGGGATTGTTTTTAAACACAAAGTACCGCGCGATAATTGAGGACAGCCCAGGACTGAGTGATCCCCAATTATGCAGAAAAAAACAACGGGAGTAAAGAAACTCCTACTTCCGGCAGAGTTTAAATATCTCGTCCTGAGCTGTTTTCAGATCAAGGGACTGCTTTTCCCTCTCACCGCGCCGTTTATACTCCAGACACCCGTTTTTCAGGCTCTTTTTACCGATGATAACCTGATGAGGAATGCCCACAAGATCCGCATCCTTAAATTTCACACCCGGACGTTCTTTTCTATCGTCCACCAGTACATCAATCCCCTGGGACTCCAGACTATCATGCAGATTACGGGTAAAATCTGAAATCTCATCGTTTTGCGGATCCAGTGAGAGAATAATAACGGTATACGGGGCAATTGCCGCAGGCCAGATAATGCCGTCATCATCGTAATTTTGCTCCACCGCAGCAGCGGCAGTTCTGCCGACACCAATACCATAACATCCCATGAACGGGGTCTGGGCTTTTCCTGATGCATCAAGAAAGGTCATCTTCATGGCCTGAGAATATTTTTGCTGAAGCTTAAAGACCTGCCCCACTTCTATACCGCGGCAGGAATCAAGTGCTCCGCCGCATGTGCAGGTATCCCCCGCATCGGCAAAGGCAAAATCACCGTATTCAATATGAGCAAGATCGCGTACGGGGCAGATGTTTTCCCGGTGGTACTCTTCGGTATTTGCACCAATCACGGCACGACTCATATTCTTTACGGAATAATCGGCAACAAGAGGAACAGAATCAGGAAGATCCACGGGCCCCATATAGCCCGGCACCAGACCGTGCGCACGCAGATCTTCATCTTCGGGCAGTTCTATAGCAGCGGCGGAAAGATGGTTTTTAAACTTCACCTCATTGAGCTCCAGATCACCCCGGATAAGTACTGCCGCAAGGGTATCATCCTCTGTTTTATACACAAGCATCTTGACCGTTTCCCGGGGTGCAATATTGAGAAAGGAAGAAACCTCCTCAATGGTTTTTGCTTCGGGGGTATGGATATCGACAGGGGCTTCTGAAATTTCTGAACCAAAGGATTCATCCCGCCCGGCAACAGCCTTTTCCACATTTGCCGCATAATCGCAGGAACGACAGAACAGTATTTTGTCTTCCCCTGAATCGGCAAGAACATGAAACTCATGGGTAATATCTCCACCGATGGCCCCGGAATCTGCCTCCACGGGGCGGAATTTGAGCCCCATGCGGGCAAAAATATTTGTATAGGCCGTTTTCATGCGCTGATACATTTCTTCCAGACAGGCCTCATGGGGATGAAAGGAATAGGCATCCTTCATAATAAATTCCCGTCCCCGCATAAGGCCGAAACGGGGACGTATTTCATCGCGGAATTTTGTCTGTATCTGATAGAGGGTAATGGGCAGATCCTTATATGATTTGATTGATCTGCGGGCAATATCCACAATAACCTCTTCGTGGGTGGGGCCAACGCAGAAGTTCTTGTTTTTTCTGTCCTTAAGACGCAAGAGTTCCTTGCCATAGACATCCCAGCGTCCGCTCTCCTCCCAGAGATCAGCGGGAATAATGGCGGGCATAAGAAGCTCTGCGGCACCGGCAGCTTCCATTTCCTCACGAATAATATTCTCTATCTTACGTATGACCCGAAGGCCCAGGGGGAGATAATTATATATTCCCGACGCGACCTTGAGTATCATTCCCGCCCGCATCATAAGCTTCTGGCTGATAACTTCTGCTTCTGAAGGATCTTCCCGCAGGGTATAAATAAATGCATCGTTCCAGTACATGGACGCTCCGTGGTAAAGGTTATGGAAGAAAATACACTATTTGTCCGGCAAAATCAATCACGTCCAAGATAGACCTCACGCACAGAGCTGCCATGGTGTCGAAAGGGTATATCATCAAAATAATCATAGAGGTTCAACCAGAGAAAGAATCCTGTAAAATCATCTGCAAAGGGCTCTATTTCATAGGCAAAAAGAGTATCATCATTGTTTTCAACAGGTACGGAATTCAATTCGGGATTGTTGACACCGTATTCTCGAAAGAGATGGAGCCGGTGTCGTTCGCGGGACAGAGAATAGTCTTCTCCTCCCAAAGCCTGCAGGGCAGAACGAAGCGAAACTGTTTCTTCCCGCGGGGTGGTATGCACCATAAGAAACCATGAATATCTTTCCTGATCGGGAATACATACTGAATCCTGTTGTAGGGCAATCACCGTATCAATATCAGCGGCAGAGAGGGGAAATGAAGGATCTTCTATACCTCCCACATATACCCTTTGCATGCCCGGGGTGTCATTGGTAAACACATGGGGCACATCCCGAAACCGGGAATGATATCGCGCATACCCGGCATACCGCCGGGGATATCCTTCTTCCACCACGGCATCACCGGGAAGGGTCAGTATAATGCGATAGGGCGTGGCCAGCATCTGTGAAAGCGCCTCAATAAACCACCCGGGGTTTTCCACGGGAAGATCCTCAATTCGGTCCGGATCCCTTGAGAGGCCTTCCAGAAGATCAATAAGCTCTGATGTTTGTGTGGGAAACCCGATTTCCGACAGATCAACGGGAATATTGTTTTCCCGCAGAAACACAGAAAAATCTTCGGGATGCTGCTCAGTATCATAGACAATGGAATCGGGAATTTTGTAGGTAAGCCGAAACACCTGGGCGTCGGCAAGGGAATCGATTTCCTCAAGGGTCAGCCAGGGAAGAAACATCGTATCCCGGACATTGATATTTCCGAATTTATTATACACAACATTCCAGGAAACCTGCCAGGTCATATCGTCCAAAGCAATTTCCTGTCCCGCAAAAACCGCATAGAGTACCGCCGTATCACCGGGAGCAAGATCCGGGTCTTCCAGTGAAAAATCAATAATGCGAATCATATCATCACGTATTTCATCATAACGATAGCCGAAATCATCGGTGCAGCTGAAAAGAATTGGCAGTGCCGCCAATATTAAAATAAATTTATTCATTGGATCAACTCCTAAAATTCAAGGGTGAAACCAGCATCAACGAGAGGTATCATGGAAATATCCTGATATTCAATATAGAAATCATCCCAGTTATAAAACTCCGTGTTTTTGTAAAAGAACCAGGAAATATTCTGAATATCAATATGAGAGGTCAACATGGTCTTCTCAAAAATGTACTTTTTCTCCGCCCGCAGATCAATGCGAAAGAAGGGATCCTTTCGAATGGAAAACCGTTCTCCGCTTTTACTTCCGATAAACTTATTGCTGATACTTTCACTGCCGGTGGATATGGGAGTATCGGGATTCCCTGTGGTATACTGCATGCGGCCGCCGACTTCCCAGTTGTTGCGCAGGGAAAAACTTCCCAGAAGCTGGACGTTATGGGTCTGATCCTGGTCAAAGAGATAATAGGTTTCATCCTGTTCATCCCAGCGTTCACTTCGGGAAAGAGTGTAGGCCAGCCAGCCGAAAAAACGCTCCCCCCGGTTGTGCCGAAGCATAAGCTCCATACCGTAGGTTCTTCCTTTTTCATCGGCTATAAAAAGAGCGCCTGATTGATCAGCATCAATATCATCACCGGAATTCTGCATACGGGGAATATCCCACTGCATATTATAGTACCCCTGAATATCCGAAGAGATGAGATCAGTTATCTGCCATTCATGGCCCACCACATAGTGAGCAGCCTTTGTGGCGGGCAGGTTTGGATTCCCCCATGTTTCGTGAATTGCAAAACCCAGAGGCTGCGGTGTCTGATTATAGGTTCCCGCCGCCGCCTTCAGTACATGGGCATCATTGAGAAAACAGCGGGCTGAAATACGCGCAGAGGGCTCTCCGGAATAGGGAGTTTTTCTACGGGTATCATAGAGCCAGAACTCGGGAAAAAGGGTTCCATCATGAATCAATTCCTGATAGTGATCATAGCGGATTCCCGGAGTTATGAGCCAGGAATCGGCAAAACGAAGTTCCGCAAAGGCAAACCCACCGATACGGGCCATATTATCCGCAATGGTATCACTGTTTACCCCGTGCAGGCCCAGAATATCCAGGGCAAGGTCATAGCGGCCCGCTTCAATATCAGTGCCGGCAAAAACTGAAATATTGTCTGATATTTTTTTTGAAAGGGTGTTTCGCAGATCAATGCCGTACCAGGTAAGATCCTGTAGAAAAAAACCGAAAACGGAGTTATATGACCGCTGTTGTACAAAACTCAGAGAAAGGTCATTCTCCATTTCCCCTTGAAGACGACTTTTTAACTGCGTTGTAGAGCGAATAAAGGAAAGGTTGTTCTGTATCTTGTCCAGATCTTCAAAATCATCACTTCCCGCAGAAAAATCATTCTCCCGTATATGTATTTCAAGGGAATCATAGGAGCCGTGAATGGAAGAGGTGAGATGGTGGTCTGAATTAATCCGGTAATCAAGGCGGGCTATATAGTCCCAATAAAAGGGCGTTAAGGATACATCCGGACCATCATCAAGATTCTCAAGCACCGCCGACGCAATATCTCCGAAATAACTGCGTCGGGCGGAGGCCATAAAACTCAAATCATCCGAAAGCGGTCCTTCGGTAAAAAAGAAGGCATCAAGGCTGCTGGCCCCCACCTTTCCCCGCAGACGTTCATCATCAGCGGGTCTGGTTTTTACGTCCACAAGCCCGCCAATGGCTCCGCCATGGTGTACTCCCCAGCCGCCGGGATAAAAATCCACCGCCGCAATTGCGTCGGAATGAATCACGGATTTCAGGCCGCCGAAATGATACAGCTGAGGAATTTCAACACCGTCAAGAAGAAATTTGGAATCCCACATATAGCTGCCTCGAACAGAAACAGTACCGCTGCCGAAGCTGGGACGGGACACTCCGGGCAGAGCCTGAACCACCCGCACGGCGTCTCCGGAAAGCCCGGGAATTCGCTTCACCTCCGCAGCAGGAAGAGAACGCCGACTGACTTCCCGCTCCTCCTGACGATAATAGGCCACCACCTCATAGTCATCATAGGACCGGGCGGGAACATAATAGGTTGCGGTTAATTCTTCCCCCGCGGTGATCATTTCTTCCCGGGAAAATTCTGTATACCCTCCGGCGACAATGCGCAGGGACAGGGAGCACACGGGAAGGGACGAGAAGGAAAAACGGCCCGCGGAATCAGTTTCTGTTATAATACGCCCCTCTTCAAAATCCTGACCATCAAATTCTCCGATACGCTGAAGATACACCTTCAGGGGAACATCCGGATCTGCCCTATTCCGGAAGTTTTCAACCACAACCACAGCATCTTCCAAAGGTGTTCGTGTACCCCGCTCCCGGACACGCCCCTGAAAATTTACAATTTCCTCAGTATCTTCCACCACTGTTTCAAGGGAGAAAGTATAGGCATACTGCAGATACACCGCCACGGTATCCCCCGTATTTGTTACGGCCGGTTCAAAGAGAAATTGACGTGCCGCTTCTGCCGCAGTGCTGTCAAGAACGGGATGAAGGGATTCATTCACAAAAACCTCTTCCACCTCTCCTGTTTCTGTAACAAGCAGTTCAAGAAGCACTGTTCCCTGCGTACCCTGGGAATACACCGCGGAAGGATAGTCTGCTTCGACAAAGGTTATAAGCTCAGGCATTATCTCTACATAGGGTTCTTCCTCAGGAATAATTTCCGGTTCCTCCTGATTCTCCGGGCTGAGCGAATCCTTTGCACCAGGATTGTCCTCCCCCTGTGCCGAAACGGAAGCGAAGGAAAGAAGTATAGCCAACAAAAAACACACCCACTGCATGTATACCACCTTTACGAATGAAGTAATTGAAATCGAATGGGAATCGTAATCCATACTGCCACGGCTTCGTCATTGCGCAGAGCCGGCTCAAATTCCATCTGCAGTACGGCCTTGAGAGCGGCCTCCCTGCTGCCGAATCCCAGGTCATCCTGAGGAATTGCTTTTCTCACACTGCCGTCGGCATCCACAAGTACCCGCACTGAAATGACTCCTTCCACGCCCTCTTTTTTCATTTCCTCCGTCGGAGTGGGAATGACCCGCGTTTTAAAAGAAGGTGCACGGGTAAGTGCGGCGGTTGAGACAAGGGTACCGCGCAGGTCTGAATCCTCTGCGGATACCGTATCATAGGCTCTGTTAAGGGTATTTCCCCTGCGGCCCACGACACCATCCTCAGCGGAACCGCCGCTTCCCAGACCGCTGCTGTACACCCGTTCCACCCCAAATACCCGTCGGGGAGGCTCTTTCTCTGTTTCTTCCCGGGGAGTATCCCGGGGTTCGTGAACATCAGGCTCTTCAGAAACGCGGACGGTGGAAGCATCAGGCACGGGGGGGGCTTCTTCCGGAATCTCTTGGAATTTTTCCTCTATTTCAGGAATAGGCTCCGGCTCCTCTTCTTCCTCTTCAAAGGAAAACTCAGGGGCGTAAAAAAACTCCACTTCCTCGTTTTGCGGTGCAAAAACCCGTTGCGGAAGCGGTACACCGGCCAGATACAGTGCCAGAAATCCACCGACAGCAAATAAAAAAAGCACAATACCCGGAAAGGGGTCACAGGACTTCTCTTTTTTCGGCAGGTGAAACCCAGCAGGAATATGTTCCATTATTCTTGGCGCTCCACGAGAACAGAAAAATTTTCCACCCCTGCCTGTGAACAGGTGTACATTACCTTCCTGACTATCTCAAAGGGAACAGATCTGTCTCCGTGAATCATCACCCGGTGATCCGGCCGATCTGCAAAATAGGACTCCAGTTCTGTTTTAAGAGATTCAATATGCATGTCATTGGCTCTTCGCACTTCCTCTGTAGAAATAATCGGATTTTGTTCCACCAGAATCATATCGGGGCGTATCTGAATAGAAAGGGCCGGGAGGATTTCCTCTTCCATGGTGGAGCGGGGAAGGGAAATATCCGGATCCGGTGTAATAAGCTGTCCTTCCACGGAAAAATTCTTCAGAAGAAACACCAGAAGTATCACCATCACATCAATAAGAGAAGTCAGCTGAGGACGAAATGCTCCCAGCTCTTCATCTGTCTGCGCATTGCGGGAACAGGTAGACAGGCGTAGCACTGCGCTACTCCCCCGGCTGAAAGGAAGAGAGGCCAATATTTTCAAACCCCGCTGATCGGCAGATATCCATAACAGAAACAATCCGGTCAAACTCCGCTGCATCCGCAGCTGATACAATCACCCGTTCGGGGGTATCACTTCTTTTTCGGGCCCGGTCAAGGGCTCGCATCACGGCCGCTGTATCCAGGGTAAGACCATCAAATAAAAGGGTTTCCAGCTTTTGCGAACCCAGGGTAACATAGAGGCTGTCCCGGGTAATTACCACGGTTGCATTAAAGGTTATTTCAGAATCTGAGGGCGTTGTTTCGGAAACGTTTGAGGGGAGATAAAAGTCGTGGATGGAATAATGGGCAAAAACCGTCATGGATACCAAAAGCGGAATCAGGACAATCATAAGATTCATAATGGGGGTAACATCAAGATCTATGGAAGCCCCGGCAGCCTCTGAAGGAGTCTGTCGCCGATCTGAAAAGCGAAGTTTCATCAGTGTTTCCTGCGGCGGATAAAATTATGAAGCCGCAGCATGGCATCGTCAAGGGTTTGAGTCAACGCCTTCTGCTTATTATGCAGAAAGGTATAGGCAACCATACAGGGAACCGCAATAACCAGACCGAAGGCGGTGGTATTCATCGCCTTTGAGATACCTCCCGCAAGCATTGCCGCCCGTTGAGACGCTTCGAGGGAATCAAGAGCCATAAAGGCCTCCTGCAGACCCGCAATGGTACCAAGCAGCCCCAGGAGGGTTGCGATATTTGCAAAGAGTGAAAGGTAATTGAGACGCTGGGAAAAGCGCGGAACCTGCATCACGGCGTCCTCATCAACGGCATCACCAATTTCTTCCAGAGAAGCATTGGCACTGTAGGATCTTAGGGTGGTGGCCATAAGAACGGAAAGAGGATCTTTTCTTTTTTCAAACCGGCCGATGGCGTCCGCAACAGTACCGTTTTCAATAGCCTGGGCAGCCTCCAAAGATGCCTTCGCACGTACCCTGCGACAGGTGATATAGTAGAATATCAGCCGCTCAGCCGCAACAGCCAGGGCAAGAATCATAACACCGAGAAGAACCCAGCGGAAATTCCCGCTTTCCTGAAAATTCTGTGCCAGGCTCAGCATAAAATCTGAATAGGGGGATGCCGTTTCGCGGACCATCAATGCTCCTTTATAAAGATATGTGAGTATTTGACTACACTAATCCATTGTAAAATAAAACAAGTTATCGGGCAGGGCAAATAAATTACAGCGGCGCGCGAAATATTTCATCGGGCAGATGCGTATCTGCTCCGCAGTTTCCTGTAATCAGGGATATATCCTTACACGTACCCCGGTATCTGAAACTTTTAAAACAACATCTTCTTTTCCTGAGTGAGCGGGGATCTCTACAGACACGGAGTTATTTCAGCTATCATGCATCCTCCATGGAGAGTTCATATCGATATATGCCGGGGTTTACGGCACACAAATCAGATCCCTTCCAATCCATACCATTCCCTATGTATGCATAGTTTTTCACCAGTAGAGCTGTGCCTTTCTGCCTGCAGCGCATTTTCCTGGATCAGTATCGAGTAGGGTGAGGGATTACTCCCTCTACCCTCTCACACCACCGGGCATACGGTTCACGTACCACGGCGGTTCTCTACAATACTGTCATCTGACC
>JBNJEI010000061.1:0-13013 GCA_051745755.1 Fibrobacterota bacterium | reverse complement strand
GTTCATTTTCCTCCGTTGCGGGAAATATATCAATTTTACACCGTACTTGACAGGGCAATAAACATTTGGCTATATTACCAAATGAAGAAAAAAAAGGAGCCCACCCATGAATCTGAATAGAAAAAAAACGGAAATATTAAAAGCCCTGGCGCATCCAAGCCGTTTGTGGATTATCGAAAGCCTGTATGAAAAGGACCGCTGTGTCTGCGAGTTCGTTGATGCCCTGAAGGTCGACTACTCAACGGTTTCTAAACATCTCAGTATTTTGAAGAACGCCGGGCTTATTGCGGGAAAACAGTCGGGGAAAGAGCGGTGGTATTCCCTTCGTACTCCCTGCATCAGAAATTTTATGAACTGTATCGAAACAATTATAACCCAAACAGAAGTGGAGCATACAGTATGAGTTGGAAAGAAGAATGGAAAAAACTTGCGGGAATACTCGGTGTATTTCTCCTGTTTTACTTTATCCCTTTGGAAACAGACCGGGTACGCACGGCTGTCCTTGAATCGCTCTTTCTCGCCCAGGATTACGCGCGGGAACATGTGATACTCTGTCTTATCCCCGCCTTTTTTATCGCCGGAGCAATCGGCGTTTTTATCAGCAAGGGTTCTGTAATGAAGTATCTTGGCGCCCAGGCAAATAAGGCCGTTGCCTACGGTGTTGCCTCCGTTTCCGGTGGTATTCTTGCGGTGTGTTCATGCACGGTACTCCCCCTTTTTTCGGGGATTTACAAAATGGGTGCCGGCCTTGGTCCGGCAACAACATTTCTCTATGCCGGGCCGGCAATCAATGTACTTGCCATAATTCTCACCGCCCGGGTGCTGGGGCTTGAAATGGGAATTGCCCGGGCAGTGGGCGCCATTGTCTTCAGTATTATCATAGGGCTTATTATGAGTTTTGTCTTTCGGCGGGAAGAAAAGGAAAAAGCCGATGCCCAGATGGCTCTTCCCGAGGAAACAAGCCCGCGCAGCCTTGTGCAAAACGCGCTTTTTTTTGCATCCCTTGTGGGTATACTGGTGTTTGCAAACTGGGGATCAGCAGGTCAGTCCGAAGGAGTATGGGCGTTTATATATCAAAGTAAATGGATTTTGACGGCCTTTTTTACCCTGGCCATGGGAATAATGCTTGTACGCTGGTTTGAGTTTGCCCTGTGGAAGATCGGCGCCATTGCCGTTCCCGTCGGCATTCTGGCTGTGCTCTTTCCCCATATGCCGCTCTTTGCCTTTTCAGCGGGAATCGTGGGGCTTTCGTGGTTTACCAGTACGGACACAGGCGAAACACAGGAATGGTTCAGTCAGTCCTGGGATTTTGCCAAACAGATATTCCCCCTTCTCTTTGCCGGGGTTCTTGTGGCCGGGCTGCTTCTGGGCAGACCCGGCAGCGAAGGCCTTATTCCCGCCGCCTGGATAGAAGCCGCCGTGGGGGGCAATTCCTTTGGCGCAACCCTCTTTGCTTCTGTGGCGGGAGCTCTGATGTATTTTGCCACCCTTACGGAAGTACCGATCCTGGAAGGCCTTATCAACAGCGGTATGGGAAAAGGTCCTGCCCTGGCCCTGCTTTTGGCCGGACCTGCCCTGAGTCTGCCGAATATGCTGGTTATAAAAAGTGTTCTGGGCACAAAAAAGACACTTATATTTATATTTCTTGTTGTTATCATGGCCACCGTAAGCGGTGTTTTGTACGGACATTATTTTTAATTGGAGGAAATTATGAAAATTGAAATTCTCGGCTCGG
Organism: Fibrobacterota bacterium; assembly: GCA_051745755.1. Classification (GTDB taxonomy): domain Bacteria; phylum Fibrobacterota; class Chitinivibrionia; order Chitinivibrionales; family Chitinivibrionaceae; genus Chitinivibrio. The sequence continues at coordinate 11,278 of JBNJEI010000061.1, read as the reverse complement.
GATGTGCCAAATGCAATACCCTGACCCAAGTGGCTGAAGATGCAGCAAAAGAGCTTGGCGTTGACTATGAACTTGTAAAAGTAACGGACATGAAAAAGTTCATGGCCTACGGCGTTATGATGACTCCGGCCCTTGTCATTGATGGGACGGTGAAGTCCATGGGAAAAGTTCCCTCCTCTGATGAAATAAAAAAAATGTTGCAGTAAATCAGTTTTTGATTAGAAATCAGGAGAGGCTTGCACGGTCTCTCCTCTTTTTGTACATTCCAGTTAGTTACTGAGCTAACTATACAATAAAGAGACTGCTATGGATACCTGTACCACCCTTTTTAAGGCCCTTTCAGATAAAAACCGACTACGCATCATGGGGTGTGCTTCTGAAAAAAGGTGAATTATGCGCCTGTCAGATTCGTGATCTTCTCAAAGTAACGGGGGCAACAGTGTCCCGTCATATGGGATTTTTTATTCAGGCGCATCTGGTTACAAGCCGCAAAGAAGGCCGCTGGGTGTATTACCAAATATACGGGGAACATATTGACACCGATCTCTATACATTTCTCCACAATAATCTTGAAAAATGTACAACTGCACAACAGGATGCGGAATCGATAAAAGATCCCGCAGCGTGTTAAAAAAAACGAGGTATATATGGAAAGAAAACTGAAAATTCTATTTCTCTGCACCGGAAACTCCTACCGAAGCCAGATGGCCGAGGGCTGGACACGGCATTTGAAATCCGACAGGATTGATGCGTGTTCCGCCGGCATTGAAACCCACGGACTCAACCCCAACGCCGTGACGGTCATGGCCGAGGAAGGCGTGGATATTTCATTGCAGAAATCCCAACATATTGATGAATTCAGAAATGAACACATTGATTATGTGATCACCGTCTGCGACCATGACCGTGAAAACTGCCCCTTTTCCCCGGAGGAAGCAAAACAGTTCATGTGGGGTTTCAGGCCCCACCGAAAATGGAGCAGGAGCTCCCCGAAAAGGGGCATCCAAAGAAGAACAGCTCAACTGCTACCGAAGTGTTCGCGATGACATCATAAAATGTGTAGAAACCCTGCCTGATTCACTTTTAGCAAAGGAGAAATAATGAGTACACAAAACAGCAGTCCCCTTGGATTTTTTGAACGCTACCTTACCCTCTGGGTGGTAATTTGTATAGTTGCCGGTGTTGCCCTGGGACAATTCATCCCCCTGATACCGGAAACTCTCAGCCGGTGGGAATATGCACAGGTATCTATTCCCGTGGCCGTACTTATCTGGATGATGATCTATCCCATGATGCTGAAAATTGAGTTTGCCAGTGTGGTCAACGCCCTAAAAATGCCCAAAGGGCTTATTGTCACCTGCTCAAGCAACTGGCTGATTAAACCCTTTAGCATGTTTTTCTTTGCCTGGCTCTTTCTTCGCGTCATTTTCGGCGGACTTATCCCTGACGACCTTGCCACGGAATACATCGCCGGGGCAGTACTGCTGGGAGCAGCCCCCTGTACGGCCATGGTTTTTGTCTGGAGCCATCTGACAAAAGGAAACCCGGCCTACACATTGGTGCAGGTCTCCATCAACAATCTGATTCTTCTTGTGGCATTTACGCCCATTGTGATGTTTCTTCTCGGTATCAGTGAAGTTTTGGTTCCCTATGATACACTTCTGCTCTCGGTTCTCCTCTTTATCCTTGTACCGCTCTCTGCGGGCTATGCCTCACGAAAGATAGTTATACAAAAAAAGGGTGAAGACTATTTTGAGAACGTCTTTTTGAAAAAATTTGACCGCATTCCCATTATCGGTCTCCTTTTGACCCTGATTATTCTCTTTTCATTTCAGGGTGAGGTGATTTTAAATAATCCCCTGCATATCGTCCTTATTGCAATACCTCTTATTATTCAAACCTTCTTTATCTTTTTTATTGCCTACGGCTGGGCATGGGCGTGGAAGCTCCCCCATAATATCGCCGCCCCGGCGGGGCTTATCGGTGCCAGCAACTTCTTTGAACTTGCCGTGGCTGTGGCCATATCCCTCTTCGGTCTGCAATCCGGTGCCGCTCTTGCCACGGTGGTGGGGATTTTGGTGGAAGTACCGCTTATGCTGAGCCTGGTGAAAATTGCCAATAAAACCCGCGGCTGGTTTCCGCAAAAGGCCTGAATAACGGTGGTGTTTTTCCTGTTATTTTAAACAACGGATCTTCTGTGCAGAAGGTCCGCTGTCCCTTTCCGAAAAGCCACACATGAAAACTTTTAATAAAAACAATACCAATATATTACAGAATGTATTAAACGTATAACATCATACGTTTAATATCATACTATAATTTTCTAAAAAATGGTTTTATTTATACTATATCAAGCGATTACAGTCATAACCAAATCCTTTACAATATATCATAAACAAAACAAATTGTAAAAAAGTAAATAAAACAGATGGACCACCCTTTTTTTTCGACATAGGCCGTGCGCATCACTTCTGCGGAACATGATATTCCGCTGTTGAAAACACGGCCTCAGTATTTTGCGTATATACTGCATTCACCGGTTTCTCCTCCTTACATTACACTTCTTTTGTGCCTGTTTCTCAAAAACAGGTCTGTTCATGGATTCAGAAGGTCAGCCTCGGTCAGATACCCGTGGACGTATCGATCATTTTCGAAGGAATTGAGCGGTCGGTTTACTGTGAATGTATCATGTAGTATACCGTTTCATCAGGAAGCTGCAGTCGGCGTCTATGTATCACCGAGCAAAAAATTAACTCACGATCATGTTTTTCATTGTTCCCGCTTTCCTCATACCGGGGTTTTATCACTGCTCCGGAAGCTGGATTACTGTAAAAAATGAATTGCTTTACCATTCTGTGAAAGCGATACTGATGATTATTTTTGCTGCCTCCGTGCACTATCCTTTTCTCCATAGGGGTTCATCAATCAAATACCCGATTTCTGATGTAGTATCTGAAATATTCAAAAGACTGATTGCTCAAATTACACACGCTTTATCCGAGTCAGGAGTTATTGCGCAGGTTATTTCGGTTTTTTCACCCTTCTGAAAGAGTTGATACCCGTCCCTCTGCCATTCACCCTTCATAGGTTTGAGGTATATTCAGTGTGTACCGGGCAACGTGATAATTACCGGCCGGGTTTTGCACTGTATGTGCATCCTCACGACGACACTCACTGGGAAGGAAATTTGCTGTAGTAAGCATAGGTTGTTTTATGTGCACCTGGCGGAAAAACGTAGACTGAATTATGCCATGAATTATGATTTATTATTAAAATATACTGTTTCCATGAAGATTCGGGCACCGGGGATAAAATGCCCGTGTAGCCGGTACTCCGGAAACTTTTATGTTTTTCAATGCAGATTCATCATATGCAGCCCTGTTATTCCGGATTTGATGATAACCGTGCATAGCGTCATCACCTGCATGTACTCAAGGATATTCAAGAATATTTTCGTATCCGAATAAAACCAAAAACACCTCAGAATGTACACAATACGTATGTAAAATGGATTCGATAGTATCCCGATTCCTGTTCCAAACAAACCTGCAATCAGTAGAAAAGGTGTAGGCATTGTTGATGATATTTCCGGCCCCGGTAAAACCTTGAAACTACGCAATGGGCTGTACCCTGATGCAAAAATTATCGAACCCTAGGTAAAACCAAAAAGCGGTGAAATTCCTTACTGCTATGTGGAAGAGGTTAATACGGGTCGGTGGGTTATATTTCCCTGGGACGGCTAATTGTGGTATTTCAACAGTTTTCTTAGTATATTCCTTATTACGAAGCATATTTCTTATTGATCTAAGAAATAATTTTTCTGCCGATTTGAACTGGGAGGCGATGCAGATCATCTCACCGGCTCTTACGAAACGCATGCTCGCGCGAATATATGTGAGGATATGGCGAAAATGCATTTCAAATTGGGAAGCAACCCCTGTTGTTGCCCCTTTGGCACAAAATAAAGCAACCAAACTGAAAGAGGATTCTTTTTCAGGCCAACAAAAACAGTAAGGAGACAACGGTGAATTATCGTATTAGCAGCAAGTGGACAGTACTCTTTGGCGCTCTGCTTGCCCAGTTTGCTATCGGAGCCCTCTACGCATGGAGCCTTTTCAACAAACCAATATCAGTTGCATGGGGGTTAATGGCTGAATCCGGTAGCGGCCCGGCAAATGCAGTTGTTATGACCTATGCAATCTCTCTGGTATCCTTTTCCCTCGCCTTTATGGCATCCGGCCGTATTCAGCTTATAAAAGGTCCTCGTTTTACGGCCCTTATAGGTGCAACACTTTATACTACGGGCATTGTCCTTTCGTCACAGGTTTCAACACCTGCCATGCTCTATGTAACATATGGCATGTTGGGAGGCGCCGGAGTTGCCTTTATCTATGTTTGCCCTATTTCCACTCTTGTAAAGTGGTTTCCTGCCCACAAAGGCACCATTACCGGTGTAGCCACAGCAGCTTTTGCAGGTGGAGCAATACTTTTTAAATTTGTCATCTCCCACCTCTTACATGCTGACAGCTACACTCCTGAAGTAATCTCAAATACCTTTTTAACCTTGGGTATCATATATGGTATCATGACATTTGTGGGAGCAAGTCTTTTGGATGTTCCTGACCAGTTAACTGAAGTTATTGATGATGGACGTAAACAACATAGTAGTCGTGAAATGCTGAAAAGTGCGAACTTCTACAAACTCCTTTTCAGTGACCTTTTAGCACTTATGCCGGGCTTGTTGATCATTGGTCTTGCTAAGGATATCGGGCGTGACTATATCGGTCTTGAATATGCCTTATCTGCAAGTGTCGTTGGTATTATCGCAGGGTTTAACGCTTTTGGGCGACTGGCCTCAGGCCGACTGGCAGATAAATTTGGCGCAATTACTATCTATCGATTAATGTATTTTATGACAATTATCGCCTTGGCAGGCCTCAGCTTCCTGACCTTAAACTATGCAGGTTTTTTAATATTGGTAGTTATTATCGGTATAGCCTATGGGTCTTTTCTGTCCCTTGTTCCAACAATTACCGGTCAGCTCTTTGGATCAAAAAATTTCAGCGCAAACTACAGCTTTGTCTTTCAGGCATATGGTATTTCTGCCCTGCTGGGCATAGCTATTAAAAGCCGGGTTACTTACAGCCAGGCCTTTACCATTGCCATGAGTACCGCCATTATAGGTTTGATTATTGCGATGACCATACAGGATAACGATACAGCTTTGGAAAAGAAGGAAGATATTCCTGACCATCTGATCTTCCCAGGCACCAAAGAATCTGTGGTGTGATACCCTGTCGAGCCGTATGGGGAAAACAGGTAAAAAAATCGCTGGTCCGGGCCGGTCCTGAAGTTTCCCCTGAGTATGGCAAAAGTGAATTTATCCTTCTGACAGTACCTATTCCGTCACCGCTTCCGGTTATTGTGAAGGAAGATCAGAGTATTTCCGGGAAAAGTGATCACGGAGATGAAATATGGAGGGCCGTAAACTTTTTTTCTCCACCAAAAACCGAAACGATTCCTGAGATACTACGATGAAAGTGGGTAAAGAATACTGAAAAGACTTGATGTCGATTCAATCGACATTGAATATGCGCCGCAGGCCACCTATTTCAAATCACACCGTGCTCCATCCCCTCTTCTCAATCTATTCAATCCCTCCTTCTGTTCTCCTTCGGGATTATTGCACAATACTCATGTGGAGTACCCTGTGTTGATTAAGTGCTCTGGCTTTCACCAAATACACCCCCCGGGAAAGCCCCAGCTCTGAAAGTGAAAGTGCAGTACGGCTTTTAGTAATATCCTCCCGGTGGATCAGCTGACCCCGTGAAGAGAAGATGGATAACTCCAGATTCTGCTCACCGGAAAAGAGAAGTGTTGATCCCTGTGCCTTAAGAATGGGGTGGTGACTGGTAAGGGTTTCACTATCAACGGTTTTTACAATATCAAAATTTGGATCTTCGTAAACATAAAGTTCTGAGGCTGACGCAAATTGGGAATTGTTGGCATCGGACAGTGATCGCAGACGTACATATCTGCCGCCAATGGCATTAAATGTGGTTGATTGTATTCTACCCAAAGTGCCGTCCCAGGTCCCTGCTTGTGCTGTTTTCCAGGTCAGAGAATCTGTACTGACTTCAATTGTATATTCAGCAATAATGCCATTGGTCCCTGTTTGACGTGGAATATAGCAGAGTCCGGATATACCCGTGAGGGAATCTGTTTTAAGAATCAGTGCATGGGGATGGCCTGGCGTTGTATTGAGCCATTCTGTGTGCCAGATAGTACTGATGTCGCCATCAAGAACATTTACAGCAGCACCATCTTCACCGTCGGTTTCCTCACTGGATACATGGGCCAAAGATACCGCGCTGCTGTCAACTAAAACAGTGGTGCTGTCCAGTGTTCTTTGGACAATGGTAAAGGCCGAACTGGTATCGGCAATATCGGCAGAATCGACGGACGTAATGAGTAATTGATATCCTGTTTTTGATGACAGATCATCATGTACCGTCCAAAGATAGGTGCCGGTATCGGCAATATCTGAGGCGATACTCTGTGTGTATGATTCGTTTATAAGATACAGATTCACTTTTCCCGTTAATCTATTACTTGTCCAGTGTATTTCCATATCTGTTTCGGTACGTACAACAGTGTTTTCCGGCGGATCAGAAATCTGTATGGCTGCACCGCCTGTACCTATTGTTTCCGTAACGGGATCTGCCACGCCGTCGAAAAAGTCCGTTACTGAAAGTTCCACTGTATAGCTGTTGTTGTCCGTATCCAGGCCGGAAACAGTGATCGTATCTTTTCTGCATTGAGGGAGTGTGTCTGAATAGGTTGCCACAGGTACATCCTCCTCCTGTACCGTAATACCATATGACCACTGAGGTACTGTGGTTGCATCAATGGACCAGGATATCTCAAGTTGTTCATTGCCAATATCGCGAAGAGAAAGATCAGATATTCGGACTGTTCCGTACTCCTCCTGGGGCGAGGTCTCGGTGCGGTCTATGGTATAGGTTGTTCCCGAATTATTGGTGGAGGACACCGATCCGCCGGCGCCCATATAGAAAAACTCCCCTTCACTGTCTGATTGTATACCCCCCCGCCAGTTTTCTCTTTTGTTGTACGAGCGGCCGCCGGGAGCAATATCATTTTCATTGATGCTGTACTCGTAGGAGGTAACCGGTATCCAGGACTGGTCACTGCTTCTTCGATTCCATCCTTTTCTGATCTGGCTTTCACGATAGGCACCGTCACCGCGCCAGTCTTCAAGAAAGGTATACCCGGCACTGGAAAACCTCAGATCGTTTTCCGGTGTATTCCAGGTTATCATATGGGTCCAGATATCGGTTTCACCGTTTTTGACAATATAGGCAAAGTAGGTATTGCGTCCCTCATCCCATACCCGGTCTGCTGTTACATGCCAGTAATCGGGAGCCCATTGATTGTCTGGATCGTTGTTTATGCTTTTTACACCGGTTCCCTCGCCGCCAAAGAGCTTCACCTGCGTGGCGGGATCGTGGTAGGCACTGGTTGAATAATCGTTCCACTGGGAATAGATATAGTTCTTCGGCCCCTGACTATTATCCGGTGTCCACTGCAGCCCACCGTATCCCGAGGTTGTTCCCGTGGTCCAATATCCAAGAGTGCACCAATAGGTGCCGATAGTATGACCTGAAGAAGGCATACGAACCTCACGAATCCGTACATCGGCAGATCCGCTGAACTGTGGGTTGAGATAGGATGATACTGCTGCATCCTGTGCGGACAGAGTGGCGATCAGTAATAACAGTACACGTATATCATGTTTCATTCAGCCGCCTTTAATCATTGAGAAATATTTTGTCTGTTACCAGTAAGTTACTGAAAAAATGATAAAATGTCCGGAATATCTGAAAAAGAGTGAAATAAGTATTTTCCGGAATTAACGGTCACCTCAGCTCGGTAATGTAAATTAATGTTCGCAATTTTCCTTTGATACATATTATGCAATAAGGAGGCATATCAAATGGAAATTAGCAACAAAGAACTTTATCGAAGACTTTTGACAGAGTTTGTGTTTGAAGAAGACCCTTTGCTGTCAATGTACTATGCGCAGAGTCATCGTGGATCAGACTGAGACTCTTACCCATGGCGCAGGATTTCTGTGCCCGTGGTTGCGTTACCCTGATTTTCAGCATCCACTTCCGGTGGTCTTTTTCGTAGATATACTGACATCAACATATTCTGCATCTTTTACCTCTACATCATGGTTTTCCATGTAGAAGCCGACGGTCATCGCGTATTGTCAAGGCGAGGTGATGGTACCGCACTGGTTGTTCCATGCCTGCACCATTTTAAAATCCAGAAACACTCTTATATTAGTTACTCCGCCTCAGAAAGAGCTTCATGGTCCATACCAAAAAACACCCATGCACTAAAAACCCGATTCCCAGAAAAATCCAATACGTTACTCCCTGGGCGAAATAGGCTTCGGCAATCCAGAAAGTCGGCATAATTCCGGCACAATATTTCCACCAGGACGTGAAAAAATAGGCAATAACAGGACCTGCTACACTGATCCCCATGAGTTTTCCGATTGCCAGGCCTTCCACCTTATTGCTGGCCACACTGGCCATGATCAGAGCATACATAGGTGTTTCCAGGGCCAAAATTATAATCAAGGGTACTAACCGCAAAAGATTCATCTCGCCCAGATTGAAAATTAACAATATAAAAAAGGACTGGACAAAAACCGCCAGCAGAGGTGCGAAAACCTTGAACAGCAAATACCCCTCTTTGCGAATCGGTGTCACAGACATGTAGGTGAGAATATTTTCATCCCGGTCATCCAGCAGATTAAAGCCGATCACCATGCCGGACATCATGGGCGCCATTGTCAAGATAAAGAGCGTTGCAAAAATATAATGATCACTCAGATCAAAATAGTCGATCAAATACCCCTGTGCTATTGGTATTACAAAGCGAAACAGGGTCGCCATAAACAAAGGAATTCCAAGAATTAGCAACATGAAGGAATCCCTGAATATACTTTTTATTAAACTACTGCCTAAAACTTTTATTGCGCTCATATATCAATCCTTATATAACAAAAATTCACGATTATCCGTGTCATTCGCGGGCCATCACTTAATCTCCCGTTTGATCGATCACATATTTTATGAACCATTCTCGCGCCCAGTACCAGGCAATACCGACCCACAGAATAAGCACGCTAAAATCCAGCCACAGATTACCTGATTTTGTATCCAGAATAGCATAATTCAATAAATTCAAAATTGAATGAGTTGGAATGAAGAAAAAGAGATTCCGGGGAAACAGGCCTAAAAAGCTTAATACCGGTAAAATTGTAAAAACCAAATACAACGGACTGATAAACAGATACCGGTTCACATCTTTGGCGCGGACACCGAGAGTAATCCCTACCAGTGTATAAATAGCTGATGCCAGAAGTACCGTGACTATCAATACAGGAATATGCAGATCAAACCCCACTAATAAAAAAGCAATTGCCAGGCTGCTGATCAATGCCAGGAGTCCCAGCGACAGGACTTTGGCCAGAATGTATTCATGCAGCCGCATAGGTGTTACAAAAAGCGAGGTCAGGGTGTTTTGTCCTTTCTCCAGCAACAACAATCCACCCACAAAATAAAATCCCAAAACTGTTGGGTCGGTGAAAATCACATAGAAGAGTCCGATTTTTGTATACTCTGCGGGCAGTTGCCTGATCAATAGAATATAGAACAGACAGACAAAGAGATAGGCATAATAAAACCCGCTGCGATACTGAATCTTTACATCAGTAATAGTGGCTGAAATCAATCTCATATCAGCCTCTTTCCGGTTGTTTTGATAAAAACATCTTCCAGTGTCGCTTCCTGGGAATGGATGGTTTCAATTGTATGATTTTGTATAATCTGCAAAAACTCCGTATTCTGCCCCAAATGATCCATGGAAAAAATTTTGTGGTTAATCTGTCCATCTGCATGATATTCAACTGATACTGTGTTTTTACCGTTTTGTACTTTCAGCTTCTGCGGTGAATCAATCAAATCGATCTTCCCATCGGTAATAAAAGCAACCCGGTCACAGACTTCGTCCGCCACATTCATATTGTGGGTGGTCAGAAAAATTGTTTTCCCCTTTGATTTTTGCTCACGGATCAGGTCTTTGACAATTTTCTGATTCATGGGATCAAGCCCGCTGGTGGGTTCATCGAGAAACAGAATATCAGCGTCATTGAGCAATGCCCGGCAAAAATTCAGGCGGGCCTTCATCCCTTTGGAGAATTTTTCAAAGCGGACATCCGTATCTTTTTCCAATCCCACCGCGGCCAACAGTTCGACAGGTTGACGCGTATTGCCTGAATACAGGGATCGAAAAAAATCAAGGTTTTCCCGGGCTGTGAGTTTGCCGAAGAAATTAGGAAATTCAAAGGCAACCCCGATATTTTCATAAAAATCAGCCGTGACCCGTTTAATCTCTGTACCGTTTAAAACAACGGAACCCGTATAATTTTTCAGAATACCGAAAAGTATTTTCTGCGTTGTGGACTTACCCGCTCCGGAAGGGCCCAGAAACCCAAAAATTTCACCGTTATTAACCTGGAAATTCATACCTTTAATGGTTTCTTCCTTCCCCGCAGGATAGGTATAATGCAAATTTTCGACGGTAATCATTTTTGACCTCATTTGTGGTTAATCCTTTGCCGGCACGTCTGTGAACAACCTTATCACATCTTCATATATATCTTCGCCAATTTCCTGTGTATATACCCGTCATATACATTATATCATAGATGTAAACAACGGTACACACTCATTTTGTCTGATTTATCACATCATAGCCGAACAGAAAAGCTCATGCTCCATCGGACTGGCTCCTGTTGATGGGTTTCCAATATATTTATTGGTGCAAAACCTCCGTGTCCCCTCAGCGGGATGCAGTTCCATGCAGCTGAGGGGATATGGCAGTGTCCCGGCGGCTCCCGTTTTTACTCTCAAAGAAAAACGTGCAGTATAATCAAAGCAGTCATGGCGATACCTGCACTTACATATATCCGACGAATATATACTCTTTTGCCTGTTTGTTCTGAGCCTAATAAATGAATGGTTGAGAACACTATCACCACATCCATAAGAATGATCGGAACCATGTAGATTATTGATAGCCAATTGAATATAAACGGAATGAAACTCAGAACAATAACGCCTCCAAACAGTGTCCCGCTGATTTGTAACGCTCTTTTTTGTCCATATACAATCGCTATTGA
>JBNJEI010000060.1:0-14423 GCA_051745755.1 Fibrobacterota bacterium | reverse complement strand
ATTATGCAGAAGGCGCTGTTTACACGATGTGGGAATAGAATCAAAAAAAAGCTCCCTGCAGGTTCTTTTGGATAATGGATCCGAATCCCTGAGGTAAATTGCAGAAGTACCGTCCATCATGGAACGCAGCAGAGTGCCACCCCGGTATATTCTCCACTATCAAACGGTTTCCTGAAGCTGTTAACGAGAACATTGAACGCGAATACGTCTATGAGAATTTCATAGATGGTTTTGAAATCGTGACTGAAAAGTGGCCTGAATGGTTTGGAAATTGGGCTTTTGCCTCTCCTTCGGCCTTGGGTAGGGCAGGCTTCGGGAGAGTATAATCAAAGAATATACCCACTGCGTAATTGGTCCTGGGAGTAAACGGGACAGGCAATTATATGAATATAATCCTGTGCAGCAACATTCTTTGATGAAAGGGGCAGATATCAGTGTTGTAATGAAACATATATATCGTGTGCAGGGCCGGATTTTGTCTGTGAAGATTACCGTGATAATTTTTCCTTTGGTGCGAAGGTTTTGACAGTGCTATAAAATTTGATATTTTTGATAAAATTATGCACATAATGGCGTTTCGTCTCTTTTTTTTGATATAAAATGGTAATTTCCTTAGTTTTTGGTTAGTATGTAGTTAAAATGTGCCTCTCCATAAAACGCCAACAAAGAGGAGTGTCATTTTGTTTGTGCCTGCTTCTTTTCTGGGTATAGCTATTGCTGTATCTGTGATTTTCGGGAATACTGCTACTCAGGATTCCACGAATCTTATTTTCGGGTTTTCCCGAATCAACCGCTTTACCATTGATTTCTATAATGATGCCTGGGAGGATTCCCTCAGTGTGTATTACTATCGTCGAATGGACGATTCCGTGCCGTCTCATTTACCAACGTATCTGCCCGCGCGGTTTACCTGTGAAAAAAGCGGTATGGTTCTTGACAGTGTAGGTGTCCGCTATAAGGGTAATTCTTCTTTTGAGGCTGCAGGTAGCGGGCCCAAAAAGCCTTTGAAAATAAAGTTTGATGAATTTATTAATCAGCGTTTCTTTGGTATAAAAAAGTTAAACTTTGCCAATTCAACCCGGGATCCATCCTTTATGCGGGAAGTGATTACCTATGAAATCCTTTCTGAATATATGCCTGTTCCCCGTACGGCCTATGCGCAAATCAATGCAGATGATCAGGCGCTTGGGTTGTATGTGCAGATTGAACAGATTGATTATGACTATCTGCTTCAGCATTTTAACAGCCCCGAGGGCACATTGTACAAGGCAAGTGAGCATGGTTCGCCGCTTTTGTATGAAGGTGGAGATACTGCTTTTTACGAAGAACTGTATTACCTGAAAACAAATCGCCGGACACATGATTGGTTCCGCTTTATCTCATTTCTTGAAGCCCTGGATCACAGTGTCTTCCCTGAAAATGATGTGAGTACTGTGATTGATATGGAGAGTGTCGCTGTATATTTTGCAATGAATACATTGTTGTCAAATTTTGACAGCTACACCGGTTCCGGCCGCAATTATTATCTCTATGATGATCCCGTGACAGAGCGCTTTCATATTCTGCCCTGGGATGTAAATGAGTCCTTTGGCGTGTATTCAAACGGCTGGGATGTAATATCCGGGCCGATATTGGATTTTCCTCATGCGCACCGCCGGCCGCTGCTGAAAGCATGTATGGAACAGGATACGGTGCGGGAATACTATATAAAAAAACTTGTTGAAATGAGTTCAGGTACATTTTCTCCATCGCATATCTCATCTCTTGTTGATTCCCTTACACCGATTATTGAACCCTATGTCCTGGCAGATATTCACAAGCTGTATGATACTGAGTTGTTTTATGATAACCTGGAGCAGGATGTCTTTCTCGGTCTTGATGGATTGATACCGGGTATAAAATCATTTGCCTGGGCCCGGACTGAATTTATCCATGAACGTTTGGAAGATGAGAATGTCGGCTCGATTGATACTCAGAAAAACGCCCCTGTTTACAGAATATCTGTGAGAGAACATACCACCGGTGTTACTCTTCATTTTCGCCGGGATATGTCAGAACCTGTTTCGGTTCAGGTTGTTACGCCGGCGGGACGAATGGTGTATTCCTCGATTCTTGCTCCCGGGACAAAAGAGTATACCATTGCTGCAGATCAATTGAATCCCGGCCTGTATGTCTGTGTTATTGACAGTCAGAATATACCGTCAACGGCGGTTAGAATACGTATCCCCACCAGATAAAAGGAGTAAGTATGTACAGAAAATATGGAGAGTGTGAAAAAATGATCCGGGTGATGTTTTTTTTGATGCTGTCTTTTTCAGTCTGTTTGGGAAAGGATGATATCCATCTGTTCGGAGAGTCTCAGGACAGCTGGATCTTTTATACCAGTGGCAGAAGTGCCTATCTGATTGACAATGACGGTAGTGAGATACATACATGGAATAATGCCTATACTGCTGCCAGCAATGCCGATCTGCTTCGGAACGGTTCGGTCTTATTTCCGGGAAACAAACCGGGAAACTGGCGGGCCGGCGGTGCGCAGATAGGAGGTAACCTGCGGATAATATCCTGGAACGGTGAAGTGGTATGGGATTATGATTATTCATCAGCTGACCATGTACCGCATCATGATGTTGAACCCGTATACTCTACGGATGACCCCCATGAGATCCCAAACTTTCTTGTTATTGTATATGAAAAAAAGGCCAACACACTTTCCGATAAAATTGTGGAATTAAAGCCCATATTTCCCGATTCTGCAGAAATCGTCTGGGAATGGAAAGCCTGGGACCATCGGATTACTTCTTCGGGTGAAAATGCGGATAAATTATCGTCTGAAGCCGGTGGCGGAGGTTTTATGGTGGATGAATGGACCCATGCTAATTCCCTGAGCTATAATCCTGAGCTTGAGCAGATTGTACTGGGATTAAAGCATTTTAAAGAATTTATTATTATCGACCATTCCACAACAATGCAGGAGGCATCAGGATCTACGGGCGGTCGGTATGGAAAAGGAGGGAGTGTCCTGTATCGCTGGGGAAATCCTTCAAACTATGGTGTACAGGGGGAAAATACCATAAATTCTTTTCATTGTGCAAGCTGGATCCTGAATCATTTTCCCGGAACCGAAGATGAGTTGCCGGGATCGGGAAATATTCTCCTTGCCAGCAACAGCACAAATGAAGCAATGGAAATAGGTCTCCCCGGTCAAGGTGACGGATTTTATCCCCGTAATCAGGGACAGCCCTTTCTTCCTGCAAATCCTGACTGGACGGGGAGTGTTCAGCAGGCAGCAAATCAGGGGTCTGTTCAGCGTCTTCCCACGGGGAATACCTTTGTTGCGAGCTATCGTGGATCCATGGTGGAAATTACCCCTGCGGGGGAAACCATCTGGAGCAGAAATATTTCTGCTCCCCGGGCATTCCGTGTGGCACCCTCCTTTATCGATACCGCGGATGGTGGGACTATGTATGAATTGAATATTACTGCGGAAGACGGAACGGTTCAGACAGATCCGGAGGGAAGCCGTTTTGAGGAAGATACTGAGGTTGAGCTCACGGCTGTTCCTGACTACGGGTATGAATTCGTATATTGGAGTGGAGACATTTCCGGTGCTGAAAATCCGCACACCATTGCTATGGACAGCGATAAACACATCCAGGCCAACTTTGAGGAAGTACCCACATACGCACTCAGCATATCTTCTGAAAACGGAAATATTACGGTAGTACCCGAACAGGAACGCTATATCGAAGGAGAGGAAGTGGAACTGCGGGCCTGCCCGGATTCGGGCTATATTTTTGGAGAATGGAGCGGCGATGTATCCGGAGAGGAAAGGAGTATTACCCTTTATATGGATTCTGACAAAAGTATTTACGCACATTTTTCTGAACATAGATATGCGGTGTTGGATACATCTTATGTATCTGTGGAATATGCCTCTTCGGAAGATGAAAACCGACCTGCCGTGAATGTTCTTGACGGAACGGTGGAAAATATCTGGTTTACCCGCTGGGAGGAGCCTGAAGACCGGCATCCCCATGAGATAGTTTTATCCATAGATACGGCTGTTGCCCTTGGCGGGCTCTTATATACTCCACGCCGGGACAATGAAAACGGAAGGATAGATGAATATGAGATATACGTCAGCTCAGAGGGCGAAGAATGGGGAGAGCCGGTGGCCGTGTGTGCCTGGAAAAACAGTCCTGATATTCAGGAAGCGGCATTCAGAGCGCGGGAAGAGGTTTCCTTTATACGACTTGTTGCTCTTTCCGAAGTAAACAATGAGGTGTGGACTTCCGTGGCCAATCTGGATGTTTTGTATGAGTCACAGGTTCCCATTGCTCAAGAAGACAGCGGGACCAACGGGGTATCGCTACAGGGGCAGGTAATACGAATAGGTATGAATGAACCCTTACGCCTTCGTATAAGCAGTGTTTCGGGACGTCAGCTTAAGACTGTACACTCCCATGGGCCGGGTAATCTTTATCTTGCAGATATGGGGCTTTTACCCGGTGTTTATATAGTTCAGGTGCGGGGAGAATCCGATACTGTCTATCTTACACGGCAGGTATATATACCCTAAGGTACAGCAATTTTAATCTCTGATTATATCACTATAAAGGAGTGGTTATGACGGTTCAGAAATATATGCTCGTTTTTTTGATCTTTTTTCAGTGTATGTGCACGGAAGCTTCAGTGGGCGGTACAGTTATTGATGAAAACGGTACGGCGGTTTCTTCAGTACAGGTGCGTGCCCGTTATATGAGTGGTGACATAGATACAACAAAAGAAACACTGACGAATGAAGCCGGAGAATTTGAGATCGATTTTAACGTCCAAATAATTGATATTCACCAGGACAGCAGCCCCTTTGTTTCCATTGAAGGAGGACGTATCCTTTGCATGGAAAGTGACGCTTCGGTGCGGGTATCCCTGTTTTCTCCCACTGGTAAAATGATTTATTCTGAAAATGCCGGTGCAAAACAGCAACTGGATCTGTCCCGAATACATAGCGCAGACGGTGTCTATATTCTGCTTTTGGAAGGGGATGAAAATTATGCAAAAATTAAAGTCCGCCAATCAGGCGGGAGCTGGCATCTGCTTTCGTCATCACAGAATATACGGTCCCGTTCCACCGGTGCATTCCAACTGCATTCATCTGAAATCAATCTCTCGTTATATTCGCAGGGATATCGGACACTCCATGTTTTATATCAGGATGATATGGAATTTTTTTCTTTGATTGAGAGTAATCAGGCTCCGCCTGATTCCGACCCCCTCCGTGAAGGTTCAATGGTGTTGATTTCTGCAGCGGGATATGATTATGAACGGGGATTGTGGGACGTTATTCAACGTGATGAATCCCCCGTGCATACGGTTGAATTTACCTATGACTTTTTTATGGATACAGCCCTTGTTACGCAGAAAGAATATGAAACAACCATGCAGGAAGTGTATGGAGATGATTTTGTTTGTCCCGCTTGGGTTGGAGATTTTGGCAGAGGAGATCATAACCCTGCCTATAAAATTAAATGGGGAGATGCAGTTTTGTACTGTAATGCCCGCAGTATCCTGGCCGGTCTTGATACGGTGTATACCTACGATACAATTATCGGAAACCTTGGATATTATGCAGATCTGGAAGGGGTTTCATCGGATATTACCCGTAACGGATATCGGCTTCCCACGGAGGCGGAATGGGAATATGCCGCCCGTGGTGGAAGTGCAGATGATTATTTTTGGGGCAATAGCGGGGATGAAGAAAACTTACATGAATATACCGTTTGGGCAGGGAACTCACTCTATGCTGAGGATCCGGAGCTTTATGCTGCTCAGCCTGTCGTTCCGGGAACGCGGGTCAATGGCTATGGACTGTATGATATGGCAGGAAATCTTTCACAGTGGTGCCACGATCTTCATGCTCCCTATGGGAAGGAATGCCAGGTTGATCCCCTGGGGCCGACGTCGGATAAAACCGTAGATTATTTTCGCGCTCCGCTTCTTCGCGGAGGAAACTGGGGCAATGAAGCATTGTTGTTACGGGCGGGATCACGAAATTTCAGAGCGGCAAATTATTGGGGGTATTTTGCCGGTTTCCGCACAGTTCGAACGGCTGAAAGGTAATTGGAAAACATACCTATGAATACAGACACCGAAGGCTCATGCCCCACTCTTTTCAAAAAACGCATCACCCTTGATGATATGAATGGTGTTGCCTTTCAAAACCGCTTTGACACCAAATATATTGTGTCCCGCGGTCAGATTGATGAAGTGCTTCGCCGAATATCATTTTATTTTGCTCTTGAAATTAATCATAAAATAGTGCATCCATATAAGAATTTGTATTATGATACAAAGGATTTTACACTTTTTCGCGATCATCTTCGGGGGAAGGCCAATCGTTGTAAATTCCGTATTCGGCGGTATTGTACGGGTAGTTTTTTTAACGAAACAAAACGAAAAACCAATAAGGGGAAAACCGTAAAAAAACGCTTTCCCTCATCTGCTGTAAGCAGAATGGATACACTGTTTCCCGATCTTGATACCTTTGAACAATCATCACAATTACGTCCCGTAATTCTTGTGGGGTACGACAGATTAACCTGCGTCTCCCCGGATTATTCAGAACGGATAACCGTAGATTTTAACCTTTCCTATCACTGTCAAAACCGAAACCGTCAGTATTCGGGGATTGTCCTTCTGGAAGTTAAAAAAGAGTCTGCGTCAAGATATAGTTATATAAAGGAGATTTTGCGGAATATGCGGATATTTCCTCATGGTTTCAGTAAATATTGCATCGGGATTGCCTCCGTATATCCTGATATACGGCTCAATACCCTTAAACATAAATTGAGAATAATTGAAGACATTACAAATGGGGAATGGTATGGACATTAGTGTGCTGGTACTGGAAGCATTGGGGATACAGACAGGAGATTTTTTTGATGGATTACTACCCTTTGTGTTTCGCTTTTCCTTAAATCTGTTTTTTACCTGGTTTTTGATTGCCCGTGTGTATTATCGGGTTAATCGGCAGCGTGAATATCTGTTTTCCTTTTTTGCGGTGAGTGTTCTTATCTTTGTCGTGGCAAGTGTTCTTGCTGATATCAAGGTAAAAACCGGTTTTGGCTTTGGTCTTTTTGCTATTTTCTCCATTCTCCGTTACCGTACAGAGCAGATCGGAATAAAAGAAATGACCTTTCTTTTTGCCTGTGCCATACTGGCTGTGGTTAATTCCATGGTCACCCTAACGGTTCCCTTTCAGCAGATAGTATTTGGCAATATTGCGATTATAACCGTCCTGTATTTTTTGGAAAAAATCTGGCTCCGCATTCACAATACCATGAAAATAATCACCTATGATAAAATCGAACTGGTACACGAAAACAGAATGAAAGAGCTTGAGGACGATATATCCCTCAGAACAGGTCTTATGGTTCGTTACATTGATGTCTTGAGTATTAATCTGCTTCGTGATACTGCTGAGATTGCTGTCTATTATGAAGATAGGAAAGGAAAACAACCGTGAGCAGAGGACTTACCACAGGCGTTGTTATTATGTGCATTTTTTTTGGATGTGGGTTTGTGGAAACCCATTCTGAAGAAGACTACTACTGGATTAAGGCGGAAGCAGCATATGATGCTGGAGAGTATACTGCGGCTATATCCCTGTATCGGCATATTCTCACTATCGAATGGTCGCAGCGCCATGATCGTGCCTGGTATGGGCTGGGGCAATCGTACCGTCGTCTGGCAGAAAATGAGCAGGGGCTGGAGGCAGCAGAATATATATTTGAAGCATATTCTTTTTTTGACAGGGTTTCGGTGATTTCAGAACGGGGAATGCACGCTTTGGTAAAGCAGGCGGTCTGCAGTTATGAACTGTTTCGGGCCTATCTGTACAGCGGTATGCGTGATTCGGCTTTTTTCTATTGGGAGCGGGGATGCGCAGAGGCAGAGAATATTCTGAAAAAATGGCCCCAATCTCATCATGCCGGAGATGCTGCCTATGTCCGGGGTAATCTTTGTCGGGTACATCCTGTCGATTCAATCCGGGACAGTTCTGTTATTTGGTTTGAAAAAGTTATATATGAGTATGAATTAGCTGGATATTGGGGTAATGCTCTGTTTCGGGCAGGAGAGTATTATCAGAATTATCGTAATTGCTGGGACCGTGCCGAGGAGTATTTTTTGCGCTATATTTCCCATGAACAAAACCATGGTGACACCTTGGACTGGAAATTTGAACGTGCCCGCGAACGACTTGCAGATATGGGGGTTTTGGAATGAAGTCCATTTTTTTACTATGTATATTGTGGGTATCTGTGAGTGGTTTTGATTATTCCTGGCGTTTTCGCGGCGAATTGCAGGGAATCTATGATTTAAATGCTGCAGAGAACCGGCGGGAGCACACGCAGGCCTATGTCCTTCCCCGGGCGGGAATCCGTTTTGATACAGAATCCTTCAGATTCTCTGTTAATACGGCCTGGGACGCATTGGTGGAGGGGAAGGATTTGAATGATAGGTATGCTCTTTTAGAGGCAGGGACACGGTTTCGCAGAAGCCGCGATGTACATCGTCATACCCTGGATCTTGGACACGGGGTTTATGGTGCCCGGGAGCAAAGTACTGCGGAAAATAATTTTTCCGATGACTATCAAATCGGCCTCGACATATCAAATCTTACCTATGAATACCGGTGGCGTAAAAATCAGTTTTCCACTGCAGTTGAGCTGGATTTTGAATATCACTACTATGGGCAATCAAATGACGATGAGAATGAACAAAACGAACGCAACTGCGGTGAGATAACCATTGAGCCCATTGTATCATACAGATTTGCAAAAAATAAGGCCGCTTTTCAGGTGGAACGTATTGACTTTTCCATTTCCCTGCGAGAACGGTATGCACGGAACAACAAATACGATCGTACCCGGTATGCCGTTGATATTGAAAGTGAAGGACGGGCGGGATATTTTTCCTGGGAGGTTGACAGCAGGCTTTTCAGGCGTCTGTACAATGATACATACCGGGATGATGTAACAGGTGAAGAGAATCAGATGGAATATATCGCCTGGAGAATTGAGCCGGAGCTTTCATGGGAGTTCAAAAAATATTTTGAGACCGGCGTATTTGCACACCTTGAATCCCGATATTCAGATCATGTAAAACGCGATTTTGACAATCATCGATTCGGAATCTACCTGCGCTATACCCGCAAAGTACAATAAAAAAGCGGGATACATTATCGAAGCAAGAGGGAGGTTCCCTGAGGTGTTTTTGTATAGAGTTCACGGCGGGTAATAAGAAAATCAGTATACTCAGCTTCAGGAAAAAGAACTGAAAGAAGCTCCGCCGGTTTACAGGAATTTCCGGGTTCTGCGGATAGGGTAACCCGAATACTGTTGTCTGTACAAAAAAGATGCGTCGTAAGAGGAATCAGGTCAAAAAAACGGCTTTTTTTGTTTTTACGCTTTCGCTCCACCCTGCAACTTGTCAGCTGAAGAAATTCTGAAATTCGCTTTTCCGGAGTATACGCATCTGGCCGGGGGGAGAGAATCTCAATGTGCCAGTCTGCGTGAGTTACCAAGGCGTTTAATGCCCGTTGTTTCTCAGTCAGAATGTGATATGCGGTAATATAAAGTCCGCGGGGCAGATATTTCTGTATACGTTCAACAGGCAGGGGTTCTTTTGAGGAAAGGGTAACGTCAAAAAGTTCATTCTCACCGCAGGCTCCCTGAGGAAGAGGAGGGCCGAAGGAGAATTTTGGCCGGGGACGCATTCCCTGAGAAAAAGCAACGGGGACCCGGGCGGCGGAAAAGGCGCGAATAAAGATATTCGCCGTATGTTGGTGAGACAGAAATCGCAGTTGTGGTCTTTTGGTATATACGATTCTGATCAGCTCGGTATGCTCGGAGGGCAGTGCCTTTTTTTCCTGAAGTGCGGCACGCATATTTTCCGGAGAAAGAGTTGTATGCGATTGGGCGTAGGTCATGTGCAGGTCCTTTCCGCAGACGCCGCATTGTATGCACCCGGTTCGGCAGTCCCGGGTTATTTTTTCTTCCATGGCTTTTTCCATTTCCCCTTTGAGAAAGTTTTGGGTAACCCCCATGGAGATGATATGCCAGGGCAGGTGCGCATCAACTGCTACGGGTGAAACATAGGCAGAAAGATCAATGCCGCAGTAGTGTGCTGCATCCTCCCAGCGTGAAAGGTTGAAGCATTCCTGCCACCCGTCAAAGCGGGCGCCTTTTTTCTGTGCCCTGTAAATGACCTGTGATAATTGACGGTCACCGCGGGATAAAATCGTTTCGAGATAAGAAACATCGGGGTCACGATAGCTTATTTTCACGGAATTATGAGTGTGGAAATATGATTTTACCCGCCGGCATCTTTCAAGAATGGCTTCTTTGCCGGCAAAGCCGTGCCATTGAAAGGGTGTATGAGGTTTGGGCGAGAAGGGGGACAGGGAAACATTCAGGCGGCCGCGGGGGAGGTGTTTCTTCAGTACCGTTTGAATTGATTCAATCAACTGTATCATTTCTTCGATATCAGCCATTGTCTCCGTTGGTAAACCGACCATAAAATACAGCTTGATGGTTTTGATGTCGCTGGTGCAGATTTTTTCTACAATAGTGAGTATTGTTTCCCTGGTAAAATTCTTGTTTATCACATTGCGCAGGCGCTGACTCCCCGCCTCAGGAGCAATAGTAATGGATGAACTTCCGGAAAGGGAATCAAAGAGTCGGAATTCCTCCTCACTGACAGCATCGATACGTGTTGACGGAAGGGATATATTGGTGTGGTATTCCGCTTTTTTGGCGGCAACACTGCAGAGCAGATCGCCAAAGGCGGTGTAGTCTGCAGTGGAAAGTGAAAGAAGGGTAATATCATTCCAGCCGGTTTCTGCCGTACCATAGGATATCTGCTCCATAATATCATCTACATTGCGTTCCCGCACAGGACGATAGTACATACCGGCGCTGCAGAATCGACAGCCCTGTGTACAGCCACGCATCACTTCAACGGCCATTCGGTTGTGAACAGCATCTCCCAGGGGGACAATCTGTTTTTTCGGCAGATCATTTTCGGATAAAACCGGTATTTTGTCTGCTTTTACGGGGGAGTCTGATTGTGGGATAAGGAAATTATTCAGTTTTCGCAGGAGGTATCGGGCGGGAACGTAGGCACTTGAAATTCTCCTGGATATATATGCGATCGTATCACTGCGGGATTTTCTTTCTTTTTTTGCCCGCTCTAAAAGACGGCAAAAATCTCTCAGGGCAGTTTCCCCGTCGCCGGGAAAAAAAATATCAATAAAGTCGGCAACGGGTTCGGGATTTGCCGTGACCGGACCGCCGGCAATGACAAGTGGATCGTCTTCACCCCGATCGCGGGAAAAAACCGGGATATTTCCCAGCTCCAGCATGGTGACAAGATTGGTGTACTGGAGTTCATACTGCAGAGAAAACCCCACCCAGTCGGCATCTGCAATTGATCTGCGGTCCTCCAGGGAATACAGTGGGATATTTTTTTTCCGAAGGATTTTTTCCGCATCATCCCAGGGCATGTATGTCCGTGTGAGGGACCACTGTTCTTCCCGGTTTATCAGATGATAGAGAATCTGACTACCGTAATGTGACATGCCGATATCGTAAATCTCCGGAAAGCAGAGGACTCCTGAAACCGTTGTATTCCTTTGATCCTTTGTATATGTATTGAGCTCGCCGCCACTGTAACGAAATGGTTTTTCAACATGGGGCAGGAGGTGAATTTCTATTTTTGTTGAAAGGGAAGACATATACCACCGTTGATTTATGTTTATGGATTTTGAAACCAATACTGAAAAAAACTCAGCAACAGCACTACGGTCTGACATATTCTGCTGAGTTACTTTAAAAATATATTCAGGAACAAAGCATATACCATGAAAAGGATAATGAAAAAATAAGTCGGCATTTTTTATATAAAAAAAGGGCCCCGCAGGGCCCTGTATAATGTTCAATCAATACATACTCACGAGAAAACACCCTTTACTTTCTCAAAGATATTTTTGGGTTTCTCCTCCAGTTCCCCCAGCTTTTTGAAAAGTTGTTTTTCTTCTTTTGAAAGATTTTTGGGCGTCAGAATATTGATGCGCACCAAAAGATCTCCTTTACGGGCGGATTGGTTCAACACAGGAAGTCCCTTGCCGGAGATCTTAAGAATCTTACCGGCCTGCGTTCCCGCAGAAACCTTTAGTTTGACCTTTCCCTCGAGGGTGGGCAGTATTTTTTCTGTACCCAGAGCTGCTTCAGAAAAGGTGATATCCATATTTGTTATAAGATCAATGCCGTGGCGCTCGAAAATATCGTGTTCCTTTTCCCTGATTACCACCAGAAGATCACCGGTTTCACCGCCGTTTATACCGGCATTTCCTTTTCCGGTAACCGTGATGTAGTTGCCCTGGGATACACCGGCGGGAATTGATATGGTCTCTGTGATTTCCCGCGTTGTTCTGCCCGAACCCTTACATGTGCTGCATGGGTCAGTAACTGTTTTTCCGGTACCTGAGCATTTGGGGCAGATGGATTCCTGAACCATTTGTCCAAAGAGGGAATTTTGTACCTGTCGCACTTTTCCGGCACCGTTACAGGTGGAGCATGTGGTGAGCTTTCCGCTTTTTGAGCCTGTTCCACTGCAGGTTGTGCAGGCAACTTTTCGTTTTACCTTAACGGTTTTTTTGCAGCCGTCATGAATTTCCTGAAGTGTCAGAGGTATACTGATCTGAAGATCTTTTCCCCGTTGTCCCCGTGATCGGGTACTTCGTCGTCGTCCTCTGCTGCTGCCGAAAATATCACCGAAGAAGGAATCCCCGCCAAAATCTCCCATAAAGGCACGAAGTGCGTCATTGAGGTCCATTCCTCCGGCATTAAAGCCGCTGAATCCGCCACCCCCGTAGCCGCCGCCGTTGGTATCAAATGCCGCATGGCCAAACTGGTCATATTTTGCCCGTTTATCCTTATCCTTTAAAATTTCATAGGCCTCTGTGGCCTCACGAAATTTTTCCGCCGCCGCATCATCATCGGGATTCTTATCTGGATGATATTTGACGGCAAGCTTACGGTAGGCCTTTTTTATGTCGCCTTCGGAGGCGTCTTTACTGACGCCGAGAACTTCATATAAATCTTTTTTTGTCATTGATACCTCAAAAAATATTCCGCAAAAAATTCTGAGAAAAAATATAATGAGGGCACAGGAATATGCCCTCATTATGAAATATTACAATATTTCCTCTATTTTTCCTCTTCTTCTTCGTCGTCAACCACTTCATAATCAGCGTCTTCCGCACCTTCTCCGGCGTCGCTTTTTTCGGCCGGTTCACCGGAAGCCTGAGCTTCAGCTCCTTCAGCTGATTCTCCACTGCCCTGCTGTTGCTGGGCTGCGGCCTGATACAGTGCCTGGGCAGTCTGAGTAAGCTTTTCAGTTGCTGCTTTAATGGCTTCTGTATCATCGCCCTCGTTTTTCTTTTTTAAATCTTCAAGGGCTTCCTCCACTGGTTTTTTAACGTCATCACCAATTTTATCGCCCGCATCTTTCAGAGCCTTTTCGGTTTGGTAAACCAGCTGTTCAGCATTGTTTTTGGTTTCAACCTTTTCTTTTTCTTTTTTATCCGCCTCAGCGTTTGCCTCGGCATCTTTTTTCATTTTTTCCACTTCCTCTTCGGATATTCCGCTGGCATTTTCAATTTTGATATTATGCTCTTTTCCTGAACCTTTGTCCTTGGCGGAAACATTGAGAATACCATTATTGTCAATATCAAATGTTACCTCGATCTGAGGAACTCCACGTGGTGCAGGAGGGATATCCGTCAGATCAAATTTCCCCAGAAGGCGGTTGTGTTTTGCCATCTCGCGCTCGCCCTGATATACCATTATGGTAACGGCGGGCTGATTATCCGCTGCGGTGGAAAAGATCTGACTCTTCTTCACGGGTATGGTGCTGTTGCGTTCAATAAGCTTTGTCATAACGCCCCCCATGGTCTCAATACCAAGGGAAAGGGGAGTAACGTCAAGAAGAAGAACATCGTTGACGCTGTCATCTCCGGCAAGCACAGCTCCCTGAATAGCAGCACCAAGAGCAACCACCTCGTCGGGATTTATGGATTTGGCCGGCTCTTTACCGAAGAAATCAGTTACTTTCTTCTGTACCAGAGGAACCCGTGTGGAACCACCCACCAGAATTACTTCATCAATATCAGAAGCATCAATGTCATCATCGGCAAGGGCCTGTTTGATAGGTTCAATACTGTGGTCCACAAGATCTTCGATCAAAGATTCAAATTTTGCCCGGGTAATGCTGATATCCAGGTGTTTTGGTCCTGATGAATCAGCGGTGATAAAGGGCAGATTTACGTTTGTCTTTGTTGTTGAGGAAAGATCCTT
>JBNJEI010000059.1:0-14897 GCA_051745755.1 Fibrobacterota bacterium | reverse complement strand
TATCCGATTTCAGTACCCGATGGAACTTTTACATTTTTATCAATAATAGCCCGGCGGATCTTACACCGGTCACCGATTTCAACATCGTGAAAAATTACAGATTCCTCAATTTTTGAATAACTGTGCACCCGAACACCACGGGACAATACCGAGTTAATTACTTCACTTCCGGAGATAATGCATTCCCCTGCGACAATGGAATCAACAGCAGTGCCGATACGGGGATCCTCTTCGTTTCGTTTGCTGCCGAAAACAAATTTTGTGGGAGCACTTTGGGCAGGCATGGTCCGTATGGGCCATTTGGAATTATAGAGATTGATTTCAGGAATCACATCGCGAAGGGTCATATTTGCACGATAATAGGCTTCAATGGTACCCACATCCTCCCAATAGGTACTTTCATCCTTGGTTTCTCCGGGGATTATATTATTGGCAAAATTGTATACATACACGGGAAAATCCTCAAATATTGACGGAATAATATCCTTGCCGAAATCGTGGCTGGATGTATCATTTTTTGCATCGTCATGCAGACGGTTCACTATGAATTCCGTGGAAAAGATATAGTTGCCCATGGAGCATAAAGCCACATCGGGATTTCCCGGAATCGGTGTTGGATTGGAAGGTTTCTCCTGAAAGCCCACCATGCGACCGTTTTCGTTTATCTCAATAACACCAAAAGCGGACGCCTGATCAATTGGCTTTGGAATAGCTGCAACCGTTGCCACCGCCCCGTTTTTGATATGATAATTCAGCATCATGGAAATATCCATTTTGTAAATATGGTCCGCACCAAAAACCGCAAGATAATCAGGATTCTCATCTTTAATAAGGTTCAGATTCTGAAAAATTGCATCCGCTGTGCCCTGATACCATTTTTTTCCGGTCCGCATCTGCGCCGGAACAGGGTCAACATATTGCCCCAGCATGCGGCTCAGGCTCCATCCTCCGGTGATATGACGAATAAGTGAATCTGCCTTAAACTGAGTCAGCACCTTGATTTTAAAAATGCCGGAATTGACAAAATTATTGAGTACAAAATCGATTATTCTGTACTTGCCGCCAAACATCACCGCGGGCTTTGCCCGATCCTTTGTTAACGGATACAGGCGTGACCCTTCTCCGCCAGCCATAATCATGGCCATAACGTTGGGCTGTCCTGATATTCTGTTATACGTATCCATAGAAAAACCTTTCCCGTTCAATTCTAACAACGTCTTTTATACTATCATAGAAAAAGCAGTACGCAAGCAATAATATACTTTTAATGCTTTTCTTACATCCTAATCAGTGCGCCCCTGATATTTCCCCGTTACTGTATTGATAAGGATTTTCTCCCCTTCTTCAACAAACATAGGAACCTGAATCTTAAGCCCGGTTTCCATAACAGCGGGTTTTGTTGAGCTGTTGGAAGCCGTTGCCCCCTTCAAAACTGGCTCTGTGGACTCCACCGTAAGCTCTACTGATTTGGGCAGCTGTATTCCAATGGGTTTGTCTTCATATATCTCCAGTGCACATTTTGTATTGGGAACAAGATACCCCGTTGCGGGCCCGATCTCATCTTCGGTCATAAAAACCTGTTCAAAATTTTCCGAATCCATAAAATAATACTCATTTCCCGCAGCATAGAGATATTCAAAATCGCGTTTTTCGATAAAGGGACGCGCTACTTTATCATCCGATTTAAAGCGGTGTTTTGCCTGCACTCCGGTGATAATATTACGCAGGACCACGGATACAGTATTACCACCGCGCCCGGTCATGGTATTTTTTAAGTCCACAATCTTGTGGGGTTCGCCGTTGAAAATGATTATGTTTCCCTCGGAAAGCTGATTTGCCTTATACATTACTCATCCTTTTCTGTGTATATACTATTCTTCAGTTGCTTCTTCGTTTTCTTCTTCGTTTTCTTCTTCATCGGTGCCATCCCCGGCCCGGTCTTCCCGGAGATATGCAGGATCTATGGAAAATGCGCTTTGTTCCTGAAGCTCTTCTTCATCCTGCTCCCCCTCCCACATAAACAATACTTCCCGGGCAGCGGTGGACACCATCTCATCGGCTGACTGCTTCAGGTTTTCAAGGGCATAGGTTATATCCCTGTCACCAATCATTCCCAAGGCAACGATGAGCTCCACCTTATACCGTGTATCAACCGTATTTGCAAGCTCGTCCAGCAAAAGAGGTACAGCCTCCCGGGCCTCAAGCTTGCCCAGAAGATGTGCCGCATGATACTGCATCGGTTTGGGGGCATCTTCATTTCTCACTATCCGCATGAGTAATGCCGCTGATTCCCCGGGGTTTTCCTGTAATTGCGCATGTATCATACGTATATCATCGTAGGCCGGCGGGCGCGCTGAATAGGCTGAATCCAGCTCAAGAAGCAGGGAGTACATCCTGCGATAGGCTGCTGAAAATATGTCCGTTTCTGTAATGTGACGCATAAGGGAATCCTGTCCCTGACGCACCTCCTCAAATTCATCCTGGATGATACTCATACTGTCTTCCAGGCCCGACATGCGCGTACGAAGGGAATCCATGGTGTGGGCATTTTTTTCATAGCGGTCTTCCAGACTCTCAAAGGCCGAGGATCCTCCCAGACATGTGGGAAAAGCAAAGGAGAATCCCAGGGAAATACCCGGCCGCACCCAGTCGTCGCGTCGATCATCCCGTATGGTAAAATTGTTTCGCCCCCGATGATCGCGGATAAGATCCTCAAGATCGATAAGGGTAAAGAGTAACTCCGCCTGTTCATTTTCCATAAAACGAAAGGAGCTTGAAAAGGCAAGATGAAAACGATCCCGCAGACTCCACCCTTCAAGGGTCATGTAAAAAGCCGACCCCAGATATTTTTCAATTCCGCAGAAGATATTGAACCGCTCCCGGGGGTTTGCGGGAATGCTCACAACTCCGCCATGAAAACGCACCGTATAGGGATCAATGGTTTTGCCTGCCGCCAGATACACCTCTCCGGTCCTGTCGGGTATATCGGTTTTCTGTCCGTCCCGTGCAAGAACTGCACTGTTAAAAAGATTGCGTACTCCCACAGCCAGTGACGGTCCGGCTCCACTTTCCGACATCACACGGCCCTTCATATTGAAGGAAACCCCTTCTCCCACCCAGTCGATACCGGTGTTAAGCTGCTCCGTAACACCGAATTCACTGCGGCCGAAATGAGTCAGTTGCGTTGTATCCAGACTGTCTTTGGTAAAGAGTAGTGAGTAGCCGCCGCGTACCATTCCGCCACCGAGAAAATCCGCAGTGGGAATAACCTGCACAGCGCTTCGGCGGGTTTTTGCAGCAAGAGGCAGGGCAGCTGCCAGAATGGCAGCACATACAATGGTACCGGTCAGTTTTGTACAAAAAAAGCTCTTTGATTTCTTACTCATTATCACCGGAATTTGCCTCATGGAAAGGGGTTTTACCGTATCGATCAGAAACAGTGTATCCGAAAATTGTTTTTCCGGAAACCACTGGAGAAGTTTCTGTATATAGTGCTGTATTAAAAGGTATTACGCCCGTATTATCGATATTTTCTACGGCTGATGTTCTGTCTGGTTTCTGCGTGTGTACTGCCCAAAAACTCTGAAAAGAACCGGGATTGATTCGAAAACAACCGAAATGTGTTCGTATATACCGCAGAGCGTGTTCCCTGTTTTCAGGGTGCAGACCCAGAGATTCCTGTGGACTGTTCAGCAGAATTTGTGAGTTATTTTCTCTCCGCAAAGAAACCGCTCCTTTATGCTACTGCAGCAATTGTATCACCCTTTGTATTCCCTCTTCAAATCCCTCGTCCACAGAAATGGATACAGAAGGAGTCAGCTTATTGCGCAACCAGGTCAACTGTCGTTTGGCATACCGACGGGAATGTTTTTTAATATCCGCAACAGCTTCATCCATGGTGCACTTTCTATGAATATAATTAAAAAATTCTCCATAACCAACACATTTCATCCCGGGAGCTGTGTTGTCGTACCCCCGGGACAGCAGTTTTTGAAACTCATCATACAAACCAGCCTCCATCATTGCGTCTGTCCGGGCATTTATCCGGCGATACAACCTCTCCCGGTCACGATATAGAACAATCGGTATAAAATCCCATCCTGAAGGTATACTGCTGCCGGAATGAGCAGGGTAAGAGGCGGAGGCAAGGGTTTCCAGTGCACGCATGAGTCGATAGGTGTCATTGGGGTGAATATCTTCTGCCCGATGCGGATCACGGGATACCAGTTCCTGATACAGGGTTCCCGGGGCTGCTTTCTCACGGGCCAGGAATTTTTTGCGAAGATTCGTATGTGCCTTTGCAGTGGAGAAACTGCCACAGGAGAGCATATGATAATAAAAAAAAGTACCGCCGCACAGGACGGGAGATCGCTTTCTTTGGGCTGTTTCAATTATTTTATCACAAGCCTGCTGTGCCCACAATGCCGCTGAAAATGGTTCTGAAGGAGGAATAATATCTATAAGATGATGAGGAGTTTCCTGTTGGCATTGAAAGGAAACTTTCCCCGTACCGATATTCATAAACCGATATATCTGCCGTGAATCACAGGAAATAATTTCACCGTTGATTTCGCGGCACAGGCGAAGGGCAAACTCACTCTTTCCAACTGCCGTGGGGCCTAATATTACGGGTATTTTCATAATAACTGAGGTATTTTCTGATTCTGGTTCTTACGCGCCAATAAAATAATTATTTTACCCCTATAACAGGTATTTTAAACCGTGATTTATAATGAAATCTGAAAAGATACGTACAATTATTCTCTCTGTTTTTTTTATATCCCTCGCCTTTCTGGCTGTTCTTATACCACTTCGCCGTGAAACAGAGCCCTCTTCTCCGGATGAACGCATTCGGCAGAAACTCTCCTCCCTGGAACGCAGCGTCATAGATATTCTGAGCGTGTACGGAATCAATCATGACCATATAGATATATCCCTTGATCTGGTCAAGGATCTGCGCGAGATCTCCGCTCCCGCCCCCCGGGGTATCCCCATGGAGGAAATTATTGCTAAAATTCAGGCACTGGACTCTCACGAGTCATACACCCTCGCCGATTCCTATGCAAACTACCAGCTTACCGACAGAACCCGCCACAATGACCGGGCAATAATTATCTTCGAGAGTACTGAACCGGACCGGGAAAATATCAAGGTCATACTGACACAGGGAGATTTTTATGCCCCCCATACGGCGGATCTGAAATTTGTTATTACCAACCTTAAGAGACTTTCTCCCAAAATACGTCTGCAGTATCTTACCTTTGAACACGGAGATTTCACCTATGGACTTTCACCATGGGATCACCAGGCGGAAGAGTACTACAGTATCCTGCACGGATATGAAAAAACCGTGATGACGGCCCTTCCCATGGAATCTAAAATTGACAGAAATACCCTGCCTACCCCCTACACCATAGCCCTTGATGATACCCGGGAAAGCATTAATCATAAGGTGGAAGCTCTCCTGCGGGAATTCCCCAATACCCGGGCAATAGCATCTCAGGGAGGCTCGCGGGCCCTGGCAAATACACGATGCAGAAAAAACATTTTCTCTGTGCTGGCAGAAAAAAAACAGCCCTTTTACGATCGACGCTCACCGGATATACTGACGGCAAAATACAGCACCTTCCGACGTGAAGCCCGTAACACAGGGCTGGAATATCATACAGGAACCGCAGTCTTTCCCACCGGTGATACTGCTGAACTGGAAGAAAATCTCAGATCCACGGCCCGTCAGGCTCTCCATCGTGGACGTCTGACCCTCTTTGCAGAGGCAACACCGGAATTTATTACGGCCCTTGAAAACATGGTTCCATTTTTTAAGGAACGGGGTATAGCCCTTGTTCCCCTGGAAACCATAGACCAGCCTGAACCCTACGGGAAACACTCTCCCCTGCTTTTGAAACACTGGGTGGGTATTGTTTTTTCTCTCGGCGGTGCAGGAGTCGCAATATATCTTATACTACGAAAAAAACGACTGGTGCGAAGAAAACGGAAAAAATGATAAAAGGAGAAATCTATGGCAACCCTTGGTGTAAATATTGACCATATCGCAACACTCAGACAGGCCCGGGGCGGGGTTGAACCGGAACCTGCCCACGCTGCATCCATCGCTGAAACCGCAGGATGTCATGGTATTACTGCCCATTTGCGGGAAGACAGACGACATATGCAGGATCGGGATATATATCTGCTTCGGCAGATGGTAACCACGGAGCTGAACCTTGAGATGGCAGTCACAGACGAAATGGTTGCCATTGCCTGCGATGTACGGCCTGCCATGGCGACAATTGTCCCGGAAAAACGCGAAGAGAAAACAACGGAAGGCGGCCTTATGGTACATGGGCGGGAAAAGGTTCTTGCCTCGGCTTTTAACACCCTTCAGGAAAACAACATTCTGGTTTCGGTATTTATTGATCCTGACTTTCAGCAGATCAAGGCTGCTAAAAAAACCGGTGCAACCCATATTGAGCTTCATACAGGCTATTATGCAAATGCACGGGGAAAAGCCCGGCAGGTTGAACTGGAAAAGATACGTGAATCAGCCGAATACGCTCACAAACTTGGATTTGTGGTCAATGCCGGCCATGGCCTCAATTATCATAATACCAGCGAAATTGCCCAAATCCCTCAGATATGCGAGTTAAACATCGGACACTCCATAATTTCCCGTGCCGCGCTGATTGGACTGGAACGAGCAGTACAGGAAATGCTGCGCATTATTCATCACGGGTACATAGTATAAAAAAAGACCGGCATCCGGGCCGGTCTTTTACGTATCAGCTCTGGGGTGTTATCTGTATCTATGCAGATACATCAATGGTGGAACCTCCCGACTGCGCATCCGTATCTGTTGATTCCTCTTCCACCCATCCCTGTTCAATTCCCCACTCATCAAGCCTCTGAGTTAGAACATCAGCTGTTTCCTGGGCAACGCCGATGACGGAATCAGGAAAACCTTCAAGCATCTTCAAAGCCTTTTCGGTCCCCGCCTTGACAGAATCCTTCACAAGGTTGTAGAATTCCTTCCCCTCAGCATCGGTTTCGCCCTCAAATCCCTTAACAAAATTCATAATGGAATCTGCAACCCCTTCAGGCTTCCATGTATCGGGCAGCTCACCGATAATATCTTCTGTTGACATATCTGATGCATCTCCGGATTGCGTCACGGATATTTCCATACTTATCGTGGAAGTACTCTGGAAATTCCACGCCGTTTTTTCCGAGATTGATTTGCCCGTATTCTGATCGGGATTTGTGTAGCGGGATATGTCAAAGGCTGTGGTTTTTTCCTGCATCATGGAAATCTGCGATTCAATACCCTGGGAATCCCTGCCTGTAAGCTCAAGTGAATCGGATTGGTTAAAAACACCCTGAGACGGTGTTTTCTGTGTGGTTTTGGGAGAGCTATTCCCCATTGCCCTGTAGGGGTTTTTTCCTGAAATACCTGGACCGAGATTGGAAATCATAGTGCCGCCTTTCTGATAAGTAATCTATTATTGGTATCGGAGCAAAAAATAAATCCTTAAGATTTTTTTTTAAAAAAACAGAAATCACCTTAAAAACGTACCGTCACTTCTCCTGCGATAAGATCGGAATCCCGGCGTTGATCTCTACGGTTAATGCTGCGTTTCATATCATAAAAGCATTTCAGGTCAACCTTATCCGTAAAGGTATATTCCACCTCGGGACGAAGTGTGAAATCACGTTCTTCATGCTCTTCGGCATCATTTGCCTGTCTCTCGTCGGCCCCAACATTGTAGTAGATAATGTTTTTCCGATTGATCCCCAAAGTTCCACGATAGGTAATATCTCCCACAATATCAACCTCACGATCCTGAAAAAACTCAAATGTCCGCCCCGGTTCACCACGCTGTCGATACGTTGCTGTCCAGTCATGGCCGCGATTGACGATCTTCTCAGCCCCTTCAAATGCCGTTTCACGCAGCAGAGCCGAGGACGCAGGATCCTCACTAAGTTCGTGATACACTGAGAAAGTAGTATCAAAGGTCAGGGCAAAGGAATACCCCAGGCTTAAACCATTTCGCATTTTTCCGTCAATGTTTACAAAGGGATCAAATCCATACCGTACGGTGATATCTTCATAATACCGGCTTCCGGCACGGGCAGGATCCCAAAAATCCGAGTGTTTATGGAGGATTTTTTTGAAATTATATGCCGTACTGAGCTTTACACTTTGGAAATGGTCACTGATATATTCCAGTCCCTGGAGGAATGATGTCTGACCGCCGATAGTAAAATCCGGCCAGGTAATGGTGGTATCAAACCGGTCCGGTTCGGGAGTAACATTGTATTCACGATTCCATTTCAGACTCAGGCGGTTTATACGCAGATCTATAAGATTGGGGAGAAAATCAAAGGAGGTGCCTGTTTGAAAAGACTGAGTTGTATTTCGCTTGTCCCGCGTATTTTCCACAATTCCGTCATACCAGTAATTACGATGCTGAACTCCTCCAAACACAGCAGCATCATTCATGTCGCCGGTCATAATGTCCTTCATGGAGCGACCGTACACCCCGAGGGTATATTTAAAATAATCCAGGGAATTCCCCGCCAGACCGGAATCAAAATATGCCGGTGTCAAAACCGTATTGAGAAGATCCATCTGCGCATTGTAGGTGAACTCAACAGAACGCAAATTTATTTGGTCGAAAAATTCAGAAATACCGTGAACAAAACTTTCGCCCTTCTCTTCATCATCATCTGTACGGGTATCAATACCGTCTGAAATATCATCAAAAAGACGACGGAGGTTCAAATCCGTTGCAACCTTAAAACTGTTTTTAACGCGGCTTTCAAGAAACATACTGTCCGAACCAAGATCAATACTATGGGAATAGTTACCACCGAAATCAATATCAACATCAAACCAGTTCCCAACATCAGGCCTCAGCTTCATAACCGCATCCTGCCGGCGCCCCACCTCAGAAAAAAGCATCCAGTATGTGCGCCATTCCGGCTGAAGGGAAAAAACCACATCCTCATATATAAATTCTGAAAAGGAGTCTTTCTCCCAGGTTTTAAGGAATCGATCGAAACTCCGATCCACGTTCAGAGAATACCGAAGCTCCATCAGGGGATCAATGGGATAGTAATCAACGGAAACCCCGTGCTCCATGGAAAGACGGCGTTCGGGATCCCAGGAATATGAACTCTGCTGTGCCTCATCAAGGGAGCTGTAGTCCTCCGTGCGGCTGAAATCCAGATCCAGCAGGTCCAGGCGCAGTTTCTGGGGAAGGGCATTAAAGGATAAATCCTGAAGAAATCCACTGCCCAGGGATGCGAAGGGATCAATTGATGCCGCATCTCTCCAGCTTTGTGCCGGTGTTGCATCGTAGGACAGTTCAAATCCGTGGCCGCTCCTGCGGCGAATTTCCGCATGGTATACGCCGATAGCATGGTGGCTGAAATAGCCCCGTTCATTTTCAGGTATCAGCCCCTGACGATCGGTATTTTCACTGACGGAATAATCGTAGGATACCTCCATACGATCTGCAAAAAGCCGCCCCATAAGCCCATCGGAGGTCTGATTCTTTCGGTATCCCGTATAAAAAGTGTAGTCCCGGTTGATATTCTGATACTGCTCTGAAGGAGTAATACCCGT
This sequence comes from Fibrobacterota bacterium, assembly GCA_051745755.1. Taxonomy (GTDB): domain Bacteria; phylum Fibrobacterota; class Chitinivibrionia; order Chitinivibrionales; family Chitinivibrionaceae; genus Chitinivibrio. The sequence continues at coordinate 5,272 of JBNJEI010000059.1, read as the reverse complement.
AGCATCTGCTGAATCCTGACCGATAACAATGGCGGCAAAATCCCTATACATATCACTGAAACCGTCGCTTTCACCGTCTTTTGTCAGCTCAATATCACTGCTTGCCCGTATTTCAGGCCGTTCCATACGTGCATTTACATTACCTCCCACGGGCATATGAAAACCGTGGCGGTTTTCAAAAAAGCGGTCAAGACGTATTTCGCCGCTCATACCGCTGCCCATGGTGGCGTTATTATCAGAATTAATATCTTCGGACATGGAACGAAAACCGGCGTCACGATACTCAAGACTCAGTGAATTGTCCATAAAGTCTGCCCAGTCCATGCGAAGGGAAGAGCTCAGGGCTGTACCGCGATAATTACTGACCCCCGTTGATTTAAATCCGTTAATTTTTACGCGCCCCGCGTATTCTTCACCGTCTTTGTTCACCACCCCAAAGGAGATCCATTGAATACCCTGGAGGGAAGGATAATTATTAGTTGTGCTGTATATGTGTACCTCGCCGTTATCTACGGCAACCGACGTATCAATACCTCCAGAGCGCGGGCCGTAGGAATTAAACCATGCAAGCTTCATTTGGGTAAATGCTTCCAGGGGAATTGAAAATTTCTTCCAGTTCCATTCATCTCCCCGGGGGAGATCCCGGGTTCGAAATTCATAGTAGGAGGAATCATCATTTCCAAAACGAAAACTGAACCATACGTCATTATCGGGATTAATCTCCAGATCCTGTTCGGTATACTCAGACTCCTCACAGAGGAAAAACTCAATGCCTGAATAGGGTGAGAAATCAAGACGTCCCCGGTCGGGAAAGCTGCGTTCCACACCGAAAAAATCACTGCTGTCGGGATCATCCAGAGCTGGAATATCATCAAATTCAATCTGCAGTGAATAATCCGTCTGTTCCTCTCCTCCCACGGTTACAATTTCCGTGGGCATATTTTCGCGATATCCCTCTGTTTTGGATGAGCTTAAAGTTGATGCCGTAACCTTTCCCGCCTCAATATCATCGGGATTCTCCACAAAAGCCGTATCGAGATACTCGGTCCACTGATTCCCAACAAACTCAATACCCTCAAACTCCAACGTTCGCCATTGCGTATCATCGTGGGATTGTGCAAAATCGGTCCAGAGCATCCGAACCTGTGTGATACGATCCCATGTTGGTTCACCGACGGTATCCGTAGGCTCACCGATAACACTCACGGGAAGCCGCACACGATACCAACCTGTTTTTTCTGAATCGGTATCCTCTATGGGTTCTACAAAGGGGTTATTTTCAATGTCTTCCAAAGACAACTCATACCTGAAATACTGGGATTGACTCCCGAGCACAAACCGACCGTCTCCATTAAAGTTTTCCCTGTCGGGGGTATCATTCACCACCAGATTTCCCGCTGTTCCGTTCGCAAACATTCTATTCTCACGGTTATCGGAATCGTAGAATCGAAAATTATCACGTGCAGGATCATCACTCCACCGACCAAGCCGTTCATCGGTATAGTCCAGAGCCTCCCACACCAACTGCCCACCATCCCACTGGGGGTAATACCATGTTTCAAGGCTGTCGTGAGAAGAATTAATACCCAAATCCTTTTCTGAGGTAAGGGTACCGGAAAACAATTCAAAATCCTCCGTGCCGTTGGGCATACGTCCATCCAGGGAAAGATCCTGGGATATTTCCCCCATATCAACATACAGCGTACCCTGCGCATCCTCAGGTTCTATATGAAATTCAAAATACCGGTCATCCTCGCGATTGATGAGACTGCCGCGAAAGCCGCGCATAATTCCCGCCCAGGGAGTTATTGTCTCTCCCGATTCATCCAGGGACGCCCGCAGGCTACTGTCTTCGGGAAAAGGCTGTGCCGTAAGACGCAGGGTACTGGCATATTCGGTTTGATTCTCTATTGTATCCGTGGGGTATATTTCCCGGCGGTCCGTTCTGCTGTCTCCCACAGCGGGACGATACCAGTAAAAATGCCAGGCCGGAGGATTGAGCAGATATCCGGATTCATCAGGATAATATTCCGGAGAGGAGCGATACCAGTTGAGGTGATTGGTGGACAGATTAAAACTACGGGAACTTGTGGAAAAATTGTCAACATAGGCTCCCCGGCTTCTGTCAACACTGGACTTTACAACACTCCGTGCCACATCCATATTTATACGTGCCCGTGAATCAGCACGGGTTTTTAAGCCGGGTATGCTATTTACCGCAGAGGTCATCCAGGGAGTATCAAACTCAAGGTTTAAGCTGCTCCCGGCAGCAAAGCGGTTAAAAGGCTCCGTACCCATGCGCGGAGTTACACTTCCGGAACTCATACGCATCATCATAAGGGTGGTTGACCAGTAGGAATTACTCCCGATATTGGGCAGTTCCAAAAAGGCATTTAACCCGAAAAGACTCCTTCTGTCAAGAAGAAAAAGGGATTCCTGCTGATATGATGCCTCGACATAGTTATAGCTTTGCGCCCGATTGGACAAAAGCTCCACCTCACCGGTAAAATAGCTGATGCGGTAATCCTGATCACGCACAAGGGTGTCAGAACCATGCCAGATACGCTCCGTACCCTCCACAATTCCAACTCCAAGGCTAAAAGTATTACTCTGTTCCCTGGTGGTGGTATGTATTTCAAATTTGTTTTTCAGATTACGTGCTTCACTGTCATAGATATCAATATTTGTATTGCTTTCATTATTCCTGTTCGTACCCAAAGAAGGATTGGAAAAAGGGTAGGTGGGATGAATCCGTTTATCCTCTGTATCAACTTCAGGTTCATAGGGAGGCATAAAGACATATCCCTCACTGTGGTCAAAGATATTTGAATTATTTGCATCTATCAGGCCGTCCCCCGTTGTAAGACCGAGGATATCAATATAAAGACTGTCATCCTGATTGCGGCGGTTTGTACTTTCGTCATCATTCACCCGTTTAATGTCAAACTCAAAATCCTCTGCAGAACCCTTGTTGATACTGTACACATTACGCAGCATAAGGGAATATTGCTCATAGCCCTCATCAAGCTCACTGTCGGGATGTTTTAATGCGGCCATGTTTTTATACAATTCCACCGACTCACCTTCAATGGTGGTATCAACAATTTCCGGTGTTCCCACAGCGGGATACTCATCTGAAAAAGATGCGGACATAAGGATGACATCCCGGTCACCAAGACGCTGATGAAAATGTATCCAGTTGAAATTGCGGTCAAGGCTGTAATCATCGGTGGAACTCATGCGCCGAAATCGTCCGATTGATCGGCTACCGTCCGGGTTATCATATTCCATAAAAAAATCTCTTTCCCCGGTGTCATCCGTACTCAGAGGTATCTGTTTATACAGCTCCAGCCGCTCCACCCGGGGAATATCAGAAAGGGAAATGCCAAGATCAGAGGAAACCTCTTCCAGATATTCATCCACACGGCCATCCTCTTTAAACCGATAATTATAGATTTCCCGATAGAGTGTATCCACAAAGAAAAAGCTGTTTTTCACATAATCCTTTTCATGAATCACAACGGGGCGGGCATCGGCATTCAGATCTATACGTTCGGTTTTGCTTTCAGTCTGCTCTGTGCTCATTATGGTTGTCAGATCAAGCGGGCCGAACCGGGAATTTACTTTTATACCGAAAAGCCCCTCACCACCGGAAGGATACCCCATAAGATTTAATCCGGGAAGATTAAAGTTGGTTTGTCCCACTTCCACTTCCTGAATTATATCATCTTCTAGCTCTCCGGGATAGCTCTCCCGATAATGCAGTTTTATTTCACTTAACTGGTCGTCAATATCAGAAAATGCATCAGAGCCGGTTTTCCCCTCCAGTATAATCTCCAATTCCAGAAGACGACCCACGGATCCCTGAACTCTGAAATTGCTTTGCGGCTCAAACACGGGGGCGGAAGATCGGTCAAAATTATCATCATCTCCCTCAACACCTGAGACACGCCGTTCATATCCCAGGCGAAGACTCTGTGTTCCGCTGATACTCAGCTGAGGGGGCTCATCCCCAAGTATACGCCGTGCCCAGACAGGAAGATCCGTGGGCAGGGCAAAGGTAAGATCATCCTCTTCCCGGGCACGGCGCCGACGCTCCTGGATACCCTTTTCACGGAGTTTTGCCGCCCATGCTTCCTCAAGGCTGTTTTCATACATATCGCTCAGATAGCGGGAGAGCTCTGCATAATGAAACTGGTGCAGCACAAGCCCCGTAAGAGTATCGTAGGTACGAAAGGTTATCTGCCGGCTTTCAAAATCCATCACCGTCGTATCACTGATACGGGCTGGCGGATTCGGTGCCAGAATACTTTCATCAAACTGAATAAACGGAGATACTCCCCGTGAAGATTCATACACAGCACCGTATTTTTCCGAAGGCTCAATCAGGGAAGGCAGCCTTCGTCCCTGAAGGACAGCAACACACACCAGCAGTACCGCTACACCATACATATACCGTCTGCTATTCATTATCGCCTTCTTCCACAGGATCCGCAACACAGCGAAACCCCACAGGGTTATGCGGATTCTGCGGATAATAACTATGTCGTTTTACCCTGCAGCCGGCACGACTACCGCTCTCCCAGAAACCGCCCCGCACTATATAAAACCCCGGACTCTCATCAGAAGGGGTATCAGTCCATTCTGCAAGGTTTCCCGCCATATCATAGACCTTATACCACCCCCGACACCCGGAAAACATCCCCGACCGACTGTACTGGTCCCGGGAAACATTACAGGCGTAGGGTTCATAGCTGTCTCCGTAGGGATACTTCCATTCATAGGGCCCCTCACAGGCTGCCTCCCATTCAGAGGAAGTGGGAAGCCGTTTCCCCACGGAAAAACAGGAGTCCCGGGCCCGGGACAGAGAGATACTGCTTACGGGATACACCCCTTCTTTGTTGGGCCACTCGTAGTGATCGATACAAAACCCGTCATCGCCATACTCAATAAATGTCATTCCTTCAGGACAGCGATCAGGCTTCTCGTATATCTCATAGGTTTTCGTTACGGCAGGAAAAACATTTCCGCAGTCATCTTCGGCCCGGAATTCTATAGAGCCTGTACGCGTAATGGAGATATCCTCTCCATGGTACTCCTGAAAATCACCCTCCCCTTCAAACCGCCATTCAATGCGGGCCGGCTTAATCGACTTCAGCTGCACTGACAACGTATCATAATACATACCCGGTGCAGGCTTCAGATAGGTCCAGGGCAAAACCGTATCCTCCTGACATCGTTCATCGTGCCGGGCCATACTGTCGGCCTGAGC
>JBNJEI010000058.1:0-15457 GCA_051745755.1 Fibrobacterota bacterium | reverse complement strand
ACTTCGCCGATGGTACTGCGTGGGTGACTGCGTGGGAGAGTAGGTCGCTGCCGGGATTTATTCATAGAGGGATCATGCAAATGCATGATCCCTTTTTTTATGTGCGCCCGGCAGGGCGCATTCACTTGGTGGTGAAAGTCCACTATACACCCGACAGGGGGAAGTATTAGCTGAGCGGCAAGGTTGTCATCGTGAGGTGACTGCTGAAGGAAGTCGAAGGCAAAGCACTGGTCTGACGAACAGGAATAAGATACTCAGTTGGACTACTTGATTTGATGGGATTTTTCAACCCTTACAAAGGTGAAGAAACCGTTCTATACGAGAGTAGGTACGGTGGTGTGAGAGGTCGATGAGCAAGAGCTGATCACTCTCCCTCATATCCTACTCGATTGCTCCCGTATTTCTCCTGATTTTAATTTTTGATTCAGTACATGGTCCTGTTTGTTACAATATCTGCTACCCGGTTATCTCATCATCCACAGCAGTAACATTACAATCCAATATCCCTGCGAAGGCTGCTGATCGGTGACGGTTGCAACCGCGTAATTGAAAAGATCACCTATTACCGAATATTTGCATCTCATTACTGATCTCTACCGTTCCATTGTTTATTTTAGTAGGAGGTAATGAGTGATAAAGGAGTCGGCGGCCATGAAGATTATACGAAACAGACAAAAGTATGCGTTTCTACTCTCCCTTGCAGCACTGATGCTTCTTGGTGCGGGATCGGTGTTTTTTGCAGCAGCGGAAACAAGCTCTTCTGCTCTCGAAGAGTCCTTTGGAACTAACAGCCTACTTGCCTTTCTCGGGGTTTTCCTCCTTGGTCTTGCCCTTAACCTTACTCCCTGCGTGTACCCCATGCTTACCATTACGGTATCAATATTTGGAAATCAGAAGGAATCGCGTCCGGGGGTTATTGCCCTGCGCGCCCTATTATATATACTTGGTATCGCTACTATGTACAGCGTGCTCGGACTTGTGGCGGCCCTTACGGGCGGACTTTTTGGTGCGGTTCTTCAATCCCCCTTTGTATTGATCGGTATTGCCCTGCTTTTTTTCATTCTGTCTCTCAGTATGTTTGGGGTGTATGAGTTGCAGGCTCCACCTGCGCTGCTCAATAAAATGGGCGGAGCCGGGCAGGTCTCCGGACTCTTTGGGAAATACGTTTCCGGGCTTTTCGTGGGAATCTTTGCAGCACCATGTATCGGCCCTCCTGTAGTAGCGCTTTTGGCGATGGTCGGTCAGCGGGGAGATCCACTCTTTGGGTTTATGATATTTTTTGTTCTCAGTCTCGGATTGGGACTTCCCTATCTATTTCTTGCGCTCTTTTCGGGCATGCTCTCATCCCTTCCCAAATCGGGTGAGTGGATGAACTGGATAAAGAAACTTATGGGGGTTCTACTTGTTGGCGTAGGGGTATTTTACCTCTCTCTGGCTCTTGATCCGTCCCTTACCTTTGTGCTCATACCTCTGGTATTGCTTGCCGGGGGAGTATATCTTGCGGGAGCAATGAAAAAAGGCCAGGCTCCGGTTGTATTTATTCGTTTCACACGGGTGGTGGGCCTGTTGTTTATTCTGGGAGCGGTATGGCTCTTTTTTGCCGGAAGAACCCCTTCCCTTACCTGGCCTGCGTATGCGGAGGATTTCTTTGCCGAAGCGGCAGATGAAAATGTATCTCTGCTGTATTTTTCCGCCGATTGGTGTGTCCCATGTCTTGAGATGAGTCGCCTTGTTTTTACCGATCGTGAGGTTCAAAAGGCACTGGATGAGGTCCACCGTGCAAAGGTTGATCTTACTCATTTTGATTCACCTGAATCAGTGGAACTCCGAAAAAAATATGATGTTGCGGGGGTTCCCACGATTATATTTCTTCGTAACGGGGCAGAGGTGCCCGGAACACGGATTGTCGGGTATGCTGAAAAGGAAGATCTCTTACAGAGTCTAAAATCTCTCGATTCCCGGAAAACTGATTCCTTTGGATTATCTGTCACCAAAGAAGAAACGTCCCCCCGTTCCACCCTTTCACTGGTGGCGGATAAGGCATGGGTCACACCGGGAGAACCCCTGCGGCTGGGGGCCTGGTTTTCCCTTGATGATGAGTGGCATATCTACTGGAAGAACGCCGGGGATTCCGGTAATCCGCCCCAGCTTGAATGGGATGTGCCTCTTCCTGCCGATGACAGTATCCACTGGCCTGCTCCACAGCGCTTTTCTGACGGCCCCGTGGTAACCTTTGGGCGGGAGAATGAACTTCTCCTGAGCCGGAAAATCTATCCGCCGGATACTCTGCAACCGGGAGATACCCTGTATTTCAGCATTGAAGGAACATGGTTGATCTGCCGCGATATCTGCATCGCTGAAGACGGTTCGGCAGAGCTTCGCCTTCCCGTTAAAGAAGCAGAGGCTCCTGCCTCTGATGATTCTGCAAAATTTGCACGTGCTGATGAGGTCCTGCCCCAAAGAGATACCTCATGGCAGATCCAAGGTACAGTCACAGATGAGTATATTGAGCTTCTGGTCCAACCGCCGGTGGAATTCACGGCGGATATGATGCTGAATTCAGAGTTTTTTCCGGCTCAGCGTGGTGTGGTAGGTCATGATGCGATATCGTGGGAACAGTCTGACAAAGAAGACCGAATGTTTACCCTCACGCTGCCCCGTGGTAAAAGTGAGCCCGAAGAACACTTTAGCGGAGTGCTGGTGTTTACTGAAGACGCCCCCTATTCTGCCCTCAGTGTTGAGGTGCGGCTTGATGAGGGTCGATAAGACCCTGCGGTCCACGGCGGTGGCGGTACGGGGTAAGCTCTGTGGGGAGAGATGTCCCCGGGATCAGCAATGGGAGTAAGGCAGCACGGAATCCGACGTAGCAGGAAAGAATGTATATTTGCAAAAGGAGCAGATAATGGCACGTGAACGGGCTCTTCAGAGTCAAAGGTCTTCCGCATTGAGAACTCTTAACCCGCTGATTCTTACAGTGCTGATCGTTCCTGTTTTTCTCACTGTGTTTTTTGTTCCCAGAATGGAGATTCTTCATCCACCTTTCAACAGCCAGCTTATTTACAGTATATGCAGCTGGGCGGTGGTGTTCTTTCTTTTTCTCCTGTTAAAAAACCGTGGTGTGGAAAAATCAGTATTTCTGTTTAAAAAAATCTCACCAAAGGAAGTGGCTGCAGCTCTCCTGTGCTTTGTCATCGGTGTGGGAATGTATTTTCCTGTGCAGGGCCTTCTGCAGATTCTCGGTCTTCCGGGAATGCAGGGAATGGGGTATGAGATCCAAACCGCCGGAGAGTTTCTTACGGTTTTCTTCTTTGCCGTTATTACCGCTCCAGTGGCTGAGGAAATACTGTTTCGCGGCCTGGGAACCGGTTTTTTCCTTTCCCGTAATCTCACGCCCCGTGCAGCCGGGGCAGCGTCACTGATGCTTTTTGCCCTTATTCACCTGCCCTATTTTGGTGTGGGCGGCGTGGCCTTTATCACATTTTGGGGTATTTTGCCCACCTACCTGCGTCTTCGATTCAACAGTTTGAGTCCCGGGCTTATTATGCATATGTGTAATAATTTTTTCGCATATATTATTGTGGTTCTTTTCCTGTAGCGTTTTTTCTGTAGTACTTCCAGATAAATCGGGCTGCCAGGGGAATGGTTCCGGCAAGAAAAAAAGATATTAGAAGACCCGGAGTAAAGAACCGGCCGGTTTCATCCAGGTGGAACGATTGCAGCTGGGTACCCGCATAACTGAGGATAAGCACATAGGGGATCAGCCCTATACATGTTGCCGCCCAGTAGGGTATCACAGCAATACCCGTCACCCCCAGGGTCATATTGAGCAGTGGAAAGGGTATGCCCGGAATGAGTCGAAGAAAGAAGGCATAAAATATTGGGTGTTGTGTGATCTCGCGGTTGAGATCAGCGTACAGTCTGTGTACCCGGTGTGTTACCCATGAGCGAAACAGGTATCTGCCGACAAGAAAGGATGCAACCGCCGCAGCTCCTCCGGCAGCAATACCCATGACTGCACCACCGGCAAACCCAAATAAAAACCCCGCCGCAAGATTAAAGACCGTTGCACCGGGGATACCTGCCAGGGTGACTGCGGTGTAGAGGACGGTATAGAGAATAAGAGAGAGTATCAGATATTCCTCATGCAAAAAAATGATATAATCCAGAATATCCGTCAGGGTTACCGTGCCGGTGAGCAGATACGCCAGCATGGATACGAGTATCACACCAACGCCGATTTTGGTTTTTTTCATGGCTGGCCTGTATAAAAAAACATCATCACCAAAAAATATACCATGCAGACCACTGAAACCGCAGCTTATATAATTGCAACAGAAATAATACACTGGAGCAAAGATTTTACAGGATGCGGAGGCGAAACTGTATTTTGGTATACACGGATAGTATGCATCGGGACATATTGTTTTGGTCCACTATGCCTCACAAAGGAGGGACTATGAACACCAGCTTTTATAATTTTACAGCCACAGACATATATGGGCGTGACGTATCAATGTCGCACTATGCCGGTACTACCGTATTGGTGGTCAATACTGCCAGTGAATGCGGATATACCCCACAGTATGCGGGACTTCAGACCCTTTTTGAAAAACACGATGGTCTGGTGGTGCTCGGCTTCCCCTGTAATCAATTCGGTCGTGAGGAGCCCGGGGATGAAGAATCGATTATATCGGGATGCATGACAAATTACGGCGTTTCCTTTCCCATGTTCAAAAAAATCTGTGTAAACGGGAAAAACGCCCACCCGCTCTATGTGTATCTCAAAAAAAAATGCCCCGGAAAAAAGGGAAATGCCGTGGAGGGAAATTTTACCAAATTTCTGATTGACCCCCAGGGGATTCCGGTGCAGCGTTTTGCCTCAGAGATTACTCCGGAACAGATTCATGTCCGGTTGAAGAAAAACGGTCTGTGATTGTGAGCTAAATTGGGGACGTGAAGAATTATTTCTTTTCAAATCGCTTATTTTGTGATTCGTTCTCTCCAAAAATCAACGGCGAGCCATTCGTAGAAAGACGAAGCATCATGGATGCTGTCTGAAGCAAGGGATTCCCTGAGGCGGTGCAGATGTGCCGTGTCATACCATGCACATTCCCGTACCTTCCGGGAATTCAGCCGGTCCATGAGCGGTTCCCGTAATGAATACAGAAGGGAGTGCCGAAATAGGGTGTTTTTTTTCCGGAGCTTCCCGGCAATGACTGAATAGAGTTTTGCAGCGGCCGTGTTTCCACTCAGGGAAAAGGGGACGGTGGTATTGTACCATGCCAAAGGAATCTGAGCTAATTGCGGTCGGTGGGCTTTGATAATTTTTCGATTCAGAGCATTATCCCTTCTCTCTGTGCTGGAAAGAGAGTGCAGGGAGCGGATAAATGAGGGTTGAATACAGGGCATAAGTTTGGGCAGTATGGTATCCACCCCCGACTGGCTGTTCGGTGGGGCGTTTTTTACACGATATCGCATAATCAGAAGCTCTATCCATGTTTCAAAGAAAACAGTGTTCGGCAGTGCTTTTAATGCCTGTATAATCTCAGTATGAGCGGCGTGTGTGATTGTTGACATAATACTTTTGGAAAAAAGCGGCGTTCGGTGTGCCCGGAAAAAACGGGCAAGACCGCTATACTCCTTTCTGTTCCACATCCCTTTTCCCTGACGCAATAGCCGCACCCCATAGGCCTGGCGCATTACTTCTCCCAAACCTCCGTCGATGAGCCAGTATTTCTCATCCCTCAGTGTTTCAAGAAAATCAATTACGGTAAATTGCGAAAGATTAAATCCCGCTTCAAAGGAAAGTGAAAGCCCTTTCATTTTGTTGAGTGTCTGCTCTTTTTCATTCGCTGTGTGAGGAAGACGCTGTTCAAAAAAACGGGTACGTGTTCCCAGCAGTTTTCCAGCTCTCAGAGCCAGTTGTACATCCGGGTCAGATTGTGTGCCAAACGTCACCAGTTCAGGAATTGTATTTGAAAGTGCTAATATGGTGCGGCAGTCAATGCCGCCGGAAAGAGACAGGGCCACTTTTTTTCCCGATTGTGCAGGAAGGTTTACCAGCTTCTGCAGGGTGTGAAGAGAGAACTGGGGAGGGTTTTCAGGAATAGCCCAGGGTTCCTCACTCCGGGTTATTTTTCCGTTGTGAACTGTCAGCCTGCCAGAGGGGCCTACGCGTGAAACCCCCTGTAACAGAGTTGTAGTACCAAAGGAGTTGATATGCATCCAGTGACCGGCATAGTTTTCAAAGGAAAACCTTGGGGATTCCATCATATCCACGAGGCGCTCAAGATCCGTGGAGAATACAACGCCTGAATTATTCTCTGTCCAATACAAACGCCGCAGCTCCAAAGGATCGCCGTAAAATTCAATTCTGTTTTTTTTCCACCGGGCAGCGACCCAGTGCCCATCCAGGGATCTGCGGTCAAAATGAGATCGTTGCAGAAGGCTGTTCCAGTCTTCACGGGTCAGAAGTGCGGGGGTGCGGGAAATGCCGATTCCGCATACCGCCCAGGACCATTCATCTGCCGTGGTTCCTCCACCATGGAAAAATGTCTCCTGCGGTCCGTCGCCGAAGATGGAAATATGTGGTGATATAAAGGAAAGCCGGCTCGTGGCAGCAACAGTGAGGCCCTTTGAATCGGCAGTACGGGGAATATGACCGTATATATAACTCATACAGAGTGATGCCTTTTTCTAATCAGCAGGGCACAATTTTATAGATGCCCTGCAGCAGTTTATTTTACTGTAATATATGGTATACCGCGCCATGGAGGTGAATCCCTGCACTGAAAGGCGTGAATTATTTCTCTTTTCTTCGCCCTCTACCAAAGACAGGACGACTTTCTGTATCTGTGGATCTTCCTGCAAAAGAAGTGTCCCAGTGATCCGGCGGAACCGGGCCGTCATAGCGTTCAAGAGTTTGCGTATTTACCTCTACTGTTGTTGCACCGGCTTCAAGATCGCTGTATGTATTATAGGTGGTCACTTCAAGAGAATTACCCTGGAGTGCAAATTCTGTATGCCATACTTCACTGAATTCCCCATCGTTCCATTCTCCCTGAAATTCATCGCCGAGAAGAGCATTTCCCTCAATGGAAAACTCCCATTCGTCATACCAGTACTCGTTGTCAAAGTTGTCATGCAGTTCAAACATATGGGAGGTGGTATTAAATACACCAATTATCACGGTATCTGAATAGGACTCAGACCAGTCGTCAGCCAGGGTATCTCCGTCCACAATAGATAAGATCACGCTTTCCTCATGCACGAGATTCCAGGCTCCGTGAATATCATGGCTGCCTTCCTCTTTTTCAAATCCGGCCACAATGCTCATATTACCTTCCATGGTAATGCGCAGGGGGTTTTCACTGCCCGAGGCATCGCCGCTCCAGCCGGTAAATACAGAGCCGGCATCAGGTGTCGCGGTGAGGGTTACGGATGTGCCCGCTTCGTATTCGTCACGTTCGGGATCCACGGTGACAGAGCCGTTTCTGGCTGATACATTCAGTGTATACAGGGCATTTCCATTAAAGGCTTCGTCCTCCCAGGGGAATTGATCTGCGGGAATATAGAGATTTCCATCGCTCATTCCTTCGTAGGGCTCACCGCTTCCGGGTGTAAACCGATAGCCCGCATCAGTTGTTTCAAAAACTCCGGATTCCACTGTCTCTGCGTTTTGCTTCAGGGAATATTCCTCTTCGGAGATGTTGAGGACGTAGGTATAGGCATTTCCCGCCACATCGTCACTGAAGCGGAGGAACTCCGATTATTTGTTATCACTTTCGCTATCCACGTGAGGATGCCCCGGGTGATTGTGCACCCCGGGGGGTATATACCTATGAAATTCACTCCGGGGTACATCCCGCGCAGACTTTCCTGCAGGATATGCGGAGCTATTTGCTTTTTCGTCTGCGCATTCCTGGACCGGAAAGAGGACGGAGAGTACGGTGGTTTTGAGACTCCTGCTTTTTCAATGGTCCATTTTTCCGGTGCGTCGGGGATGATCTGTCCCAGTGATCCGGTGGTACGGGGCCATCATAGCGTTCAAAACGCAGGGTAGCGGTTCCCAATTCTGTGCAGTCAGTATCAAATTCTTCATATACAGAGGAGTGGGTAATCACGAGGGAATCCTTCTCCAGCAAAAATTCTGTATGCCACTCCCAGTGTCCCGCCCCATCGTCCTCTTTCCCTGAAAACATCTCACCGAGCAGGGCGGAATCTTCAATGAGGAACCTATCTGTGTACCGGTAGTATTCTCCATCCCGGTAGTCATGCAAATCCCACATGCCGGAACGAGTATTAAATCCCCATATTTCCACGGTATCCGAAAAAGATTCAGACCATTCTTCAGAGACGGTATCATCGTCGCAGATGTCCATCCATATTTCTTCACCATGCATAAGATTCCACGCTCCGTGAACAGGATGGGTGTCATCATCTCCGTCATCATCTTCTCTTTGAGTATCACGCCAGTCTGGAGCGTATGCATCGAGCCATGTAATAACATTCGCATGAAGATTATCCTCTGAGAGGAAATTATAATCCACAAAGAGTTCGTCCGGGGATATCTGCACTATTTCCACCGGCAGAGAGGTAAGGCTGTTGTTATCCAGATCCAGAGATAAAACCTGTGTCAGGGTGCCGATTTCGGCGGGCAGGTGAGTCAGATTATTGTCCCAGAGCCACAGCACTTCAAGATTAGTAAGAGTGCCGATTTCAGGAGGAATCTCTGTCAGTTGATTTTCATCCAGATCAAGTTCAATAAGGTTTTTTAGATTGCCGATTTCGGGAGGCAGATGAGTCAGATTATTGCCCCAGAGCCACAATGCTTCAAGGCGTGACAGATTTCCTGTCTCCGGAGGAAGTTCCGTGAGATTGTTGAAATTCAGATCAAGATAGGAGAGTTGATCCAGATTGCCGATTTCCGCAGGCAGTTCTGTAATATTCCTTTCAGACAGCTCCAGCTGTGTTACCCGATCATTCACAAGGACAACCCCCGACCAGGAATTAATTCCTTCAAAGAGATCCCATAAAAGCCCGCTTTCCGGATTTGCTTCCAGTAGTGCAGCCAGGGCAAGGGAGTCCGTCCTTCGTGAGGTGCGCCCCAATTCAACAGTGTCCATATGTCCGGTGTGTGCACTTACTTCATGGGAATACACGGTATAGCCGGGATAACTGAACCACAGGGTATCGGTATCGCCGGAAGCGATGCCCGCAATTTCTGTATTCCGGGAGGGCGGAGCAAAAGTACTCTGTCCAGCAGAGCTGTGGTGTGTCAGGGCAATTTTCTGCGTGATTGGTGTATCACCGATATGTCCGCGAATAAGGCCGATTCCCGCAGCATAGGATCCCATACCAAGGGAATGGTGTCCTTCCGGAAGAACGCCTGAGAAAAGTTCTTTCTGCCGCCCCTGAGGGGTAATAAGAGTGAGATCCACCTCTTGGCCTGCTTTCAGAATGAGAGTAAGCCTTCCCCCGTGCATTTCAAGCGGAAATTGCTGTGTGCCGCCGTGGGAGTCTGAGATGATAGGTACGGGATTGTCAATGCTGAACCCTCCCGATTCGTCCGTGCGCACAGATTCCCCCGAACTGCCGATACGGACCCTCACCCCCTCCAGGGGCATATTTTCTGAGTTCACCACGGTACCGGTGATCATTTCACCCACGGATATGGCAGTGGCCATTCCAATACAGAGAAATAATTTTATCATTACAGCCTCCCCTTTACAAAATACCGGGTGATTTTCCACCCGGTGATTACTGCTTCGTACCTAAATCGGTTCTCACCGCGTGCAGGAATGCCCTGCACGCATCTAAAAAAAACTGCTATTCTTTTCTTCGCCCTCTACCAAAGACAGGACGACTTTCTGTATCTGTGGATCTTCCTGCAAAAGAAGTGTCCCAGTGATCCGGCGGAACCGGGCCGTCATAGCGTTCAAGAGTTTGCGTATTTACCTCTACTGTTGTTGCACCGGCTTCAAGATCGCTGTATGTATTATAGGTGGTCACTTCAAGAGAATTACCCTGGAGTGCAAATTCTGTATGCCATACTTCACTGAATTCCCCATCGTTCCATTCTCCCTGAAATTCATCGCCGAGAAGAGCATTTCCCTCAATGGAAAACTCCCATTCGTCATACCAGTACTCGTTGTCAAAGTTGTCATGCAGTTCAAACATATGGGAGGTGGTATTAAATACACCAATTATCACGGTATCTGAATAGGACTCAGACCAGTCGTCAGCCAGGGTATCTCCGTCCACAATAGATAAGATCACGCTTTCCTCATGCACGAGATTCCAGGCTCCGTGAATATCATGGCTGCCTTCCTCTTTTTCAAATCCGGCCACAATGCTCATATTACCTTCCATGGTAATGCGCAGGGGGTTTTCACTGCCCGAGGCATCGCCGCTCCAGCCGGTAAATACAGAGCCGGCATCAGGTGTCGCGGTGAGGGTTACGGATGTGCCCGCTTCGTATTCGTCACGTTCGGGATCCACGGTGACAGAGCCGTTTCTGGCTGATACATTCAGTGTATACAGGGCATTTCCATTAAAGGCTTCGTCCTCCCAGGGGAATTGATCTGCGGGAATATAGAGATTTCCATCGCTCATTCCTTCGTAGGGCTCACCGCTTCCGGGTGTAAACCGATAGCCCGCATCAGTTGTTTCAAAAACTCCGGATTCCACTGTCTCTGCGTTTTGCTTCAGGGAATATTCCTCTTCGGAGATGTTGAGGACGTAGGTATAGGCATTTCCCGCCACATCGTCACTGAAGCGGAGGAACTCGGATTTTTTCCCTTCGTCGTCCTCCCGACAGGACAGGGCAAGAAGGCTCAAAAGAAGCACGGCGGCTGTAAAAACATTTTTCATAAAAACTCCGGATTAAAAATATACAGATACATTTAATAGGCATTGAGACGTGACTGCTTTGAAAAAAGGGTTTGTAAAATAATTCGGATATCAAGAAGAACAGACCAGTTTTCTATGTAGAAGAGGTCATACTCCACACGTTTTTGAATATGGGAAATATCATGCACATGGCCGCGATACCCCTTTACCTGAGCAAGACCGGTGATTCCCGGTTTCATAAAATTGCGCCGCATATATTCCGAGACCTGGCTGCGAAATATATCTGTATCGGAAAGCATGTGGGGCCGGGGACCCACAAGGCTCATTTCCCCTTTTAATACGTTAATCAGCTGCGGCAGCTCATCAATGTTTGTTTTGCGCATAAAGCTTCCAAGGGCTGTTTTTCGGGATTCCGTTTCTTCCTCTGTTTCCGGATTATCAGTGGTTTTCAGTTTCATGGATCGAAATTTGAGACATTCAAAATTATTATTGCGGTATCCTGTCCGGGTCTGGGAAAAAAACACCGGCCCCGGTGAAGTGCGTTTTACCGCCAGGGCAATAATTCCAAAGAGAGGAGAAAGTATAATCAGCCCGAAGAGGGAGAGGCATATATCCATAGTACGTTTTAGAACACGGCTGTGAATTCTGTCTCCGGGAAGATTGCGCAGGGTGAGCAGGGGGAGTGTTCCAAGATAATTGATGGTCACGGGAATATCGTACCAGCGGGAAAAATCAGTGGTAAAATGGACCCGCAGACCCAGATCCTCCGCGCGCAGTATAATATCCTTAATTTTTTCGCGGTAGCTGAAGGGAGCGGCGATAATAACTTCCTGAATATGTTGCTTCGTTGCAATGGCGTCAAAATCTTCAAACCTGCCGATCACATGGGAATCGATGGGTTCGTCGTCAATAAACCCCACACAGCGGCGTCCAAGCTGTTTGTAGAGCTGAATTTCCCGGTGGATCTTTTTCCCCAGGGGCCCGGCTCCCACCACAAGAACCCGTATGTCGTGAGAGGAATTGTGCACCACCGTGCGGGAAATAAGATCAATAGCTCCCCGTGCAATAATGGAAAAGCAGCCCTGAAAAAGGGCAAACATGGACAGCTGCAGCCGGGAATAGGGGATGTCCTTTACAAAAAAAGCTCCGCCCCACAGAAGAAGCCAGAACAACGCGGTGACCCTGACGGTTTTGCTGAAACGGTATCTAAGATGGGGTTTGAAATCTGCGCTGTAATAGTCAACAAGTACCGCCGCCAGAATCCACATGATAATGGCATAGAGCAGCAAAAGCTTTTCTTCCGTGTGAAAGCTGCAGTGCCCAAAGCGCAGATATACGGACAAAAAGAATGAACAGAAGACAAGGAAAATATCCGTTGTTTTATAAATCGATCGAAAAAATGTGATTGCGTTTTTCACACAACTCCCCGTTTTTTATGCAAAATGATAACTTACATGTAGTAATAAAATAATGAATGCCCCGGCTTTTGCAAAAAAAAAAAAATTATGGAGAAATGTCCGTACCAAAGGTATTTTAAAAAACGGTTCTACCGCGTCTTATTCGCAGCACTAAGGAGTAATAGTGAAATATCTGGTATTGTTGTTGTGCCTTTCCGTCACCTCCTATCCCCTTGAAATGTCTGGGCAATACAGCGGTGAACGTGTGGCCGTTGAGGTCAGCGGTGCCCGGGTGACCCCCGGTACGTATCATGTATCTCCCAACCAGCGTATTGTGGATGTTATAAAGACTGCCAACGACGGGGTTCTGCCGCCCCTTGAAGAAATCAACTGCCGTGCGGTTATCGCTACGGACAGCATGGGCAATGAAGAGGTCTATGATATACTCCGCTATGTGAATACCGGCGATTTGTCCCAGAATCCCTACGTTATCGGCGGCCAGAGCATTCATGTGGGATTTGCCACAAAGCGGGTATATATCTCCGGGGATATTCAGGGGGTTGTTACGGGGAATATGCCCATACGCGATGCAGAAACGGCATCGGATTTTCTCTCCCTGTATACCCTCAATGCAACAGCGGATACTGCCAATATACTTTTTGAGCGCGTAGGGGAGGAATCCCGTGAATACTCGCTCTCAGAGCTTTCGGACATTACCCTGCAGGATCAGGACGGAATTACAGTGTTTCCTCATCGAAAACGCCGTGAAGTGTTTCGGGTGCATATGAAGGGTGAGGTTTTGCGCCCGGGGATGTATGCCATTGAGCATAACGAAACCTCCGCACGGGAACTCATAAAAAAAGCGGGGGGACCCGGACCACGGGGTGATACCTCCCGGTCCTGGGTGGTGCGCCGGGGGAAAATCGAATCAATGCCCCGCGAGGCTCTTTTGGAGGGGACGGAGCATATACGGCGGGAGATCACCTACAGCATGTCCAATGCGATTACCTCGGGGGATTACGGAATTATTCCGCTGTGGGAAGGAGATGTCATTCTTGAGGACGGCGATGAAGTGGTGGTCCCTCCCGCAGAGGATATGGTGTTTCTCAGCGGAAGTGTAAAACGGCCCGGTGTCTATCCCTATAAACCGGACAAGGGAAGTGCGTATTATATTGACCGTGCCGGCGGGTTTCGTGAGTCTGCCGATGAAGAAAGTGTGTATACCCTGGAGATCTACGGAGATTATTACCGTACCCTCTCCGATGACACTATCCGAGCGGGAAATATGATCGTGGTTCCCGACCGTGACCGGGAAGGACGAACCCGTTTTGCCCTGGATATTGTGCGCACCAGCGCCACCATTCTCACTTCTCTGGTAACCCTGGGCTCTTTTATAATCAACATTTCAGAATAACCTTCATCCAAGAGCGCAATATGGAATTGATTGAATACTGGCATCTTATCAGACGGCGTTTTCTTCTTATTTTTCTTGTGACCCTTGCCGCCGTGGGACTTGGTACGGCCTATATCGTCTACTCCACTCCTGTATATGAGGCGGACGCAAAGATCCTTGTTACCGATTCCGGTACAAGCGGTGCGGTTCCGGGATTTATCGGTGCCGGGGATATGATGCTTTCTGCTATCGGCAGTCGTTCAGATCCACTTATGACTCAGATAGAAATAATGAAAACCCGTCCGGTTATTGCCGAGGCCGTGCGGCGCCTCAGGCTCACCGATGAGGAGGGGAATCTCTATTCCTCCCGGCAGACCCGGCGCCTCTTTTCCTTTTCCGTGGTCACCAATACCAATCTGATACGTCTTACCTGCCGGCATGAAGAACCGGAAGTGGCCAGCACTCTTATAAACACCCTGGCGGAGGTGTTCATCGAAAAAAATGAAGCCCTGAACCAGGAGCGGGCGCGGGTTGCAAAAAACTTTATTGAAGAACAGCTGCTTACGCAGAAACAAAGCCTTGATTCGGCGGAGGCGGCCATTGTTTCCTATAAACAAAATATCGGTTCCGTATCCCTGGAGCAGGAAACCCAGCTGCGTATCGGCGGGATTGCCCAGCTTGAAACGGAGCTGATGATGCTTGAAAGCAAGCTGCAGGGAGTCTATGCCGAAAAAAACGAGCTTGAGGAAAAATTGTCAGAGCCCGGCGCGCGCAACAGCTCTCTCTATTCCCATTGGCGGGCAGCTCTGGAACAGGCCAATACGCAGATTGCAAGCATAGAGGCCCAGAAACAGAGTATTCAGGGCAAGATTACTTCCCGAAGCCGGGAGTTGAGCAGCCTTCCGGCACAGGAAATAGAATATGCCAATCTGGTCCGGGACCGGGAAATAAAAAAGAAGCTTTACGTGGAGCTTTTGACCCAGTATGAAGACTTTCGTATTCAGGAGGCGGCAAATATATCCACGGTCAAAATAATTGAACCCGCTGTTATCACAGAAGATCCCGTGGAGCCTGCGAAGAAAAAGATTTTGGTTCTGGCGTTTCTTGCAGGAATAATGATCGGGTTCGGCGGTGCACTTATTCTCGAATACCTTGACGATACTCCACGGTCCCTGGAAGAAATTAAAGATATCCTGCCCTACGATTTTCTCGGCGCCGTACCCTTTATGAAAAAATACGACCCTCTCTATATTACGGGAAAAAACACCGAAGCCGCCGCCGAAGCAATCCGTCTTGTGCAGACAAATATCAAATATACGGGCATCTTAAGCGCCGAACATAATATGCTGATGGTAACCAGCTCCCAGCCCGGGGAGGGTAAGACCACCACCACTATTAATCTGGCCCTGTCCTATGCGGAGCTCGGCAAAAAAACCGCCGTGGTCAATCTTGACCTGCGCCGTCCCGCCTTTCATAAAATTCTTTCGGAGGAATACCCCCGGGGTATTACGGATTTTCTTGTGGGGGATGTGGAGATTTCGGATATACTCTATGTTAATGATTTTCCCCATCTGTCGGTTGTACCCTCGGGCACCATACCGCCCAATCCCTCCGTACTTCTGGCCAATCCCCGTATGGAAGAGCTTATGACCTATCTCAAATCCAATTACGATATGGTTATCTTTGATACGCCGCCGGTCACCATGGTATCGGAAACTCTCAGCCTGGCTCCCTTTATGAGCGGTATTGTTCTTGTGGTTGATTCCGCCGATTCCTCAACAAAGCTTATAAGCCGCATGGCGGGAGTTTTTGAGGG
>JBNJEI010000057.1:0-15808 GCA_051745755.1 Fibrobacterota bacterium | reverse complement strand
AGTGAATGGGAGCTCATTCAGCCGTGTACCGAAGGTGAGAGCTATGAAATGAGCACTATCACGAGTGATAAATCAATCACTGCCTATTTCAGTGCCGTACCGCTTGACACCTTTGAGGTGGCAATCT
The DNA here is from genome assembly GCA_051745755.1 of Fibrobacterota bacterium. Lineage (GTDB taxonomy): Bacteria > Fibrobacterota > Chitinivibrionia > Chitinivibrionales > Chitinivibrionaceae > Chitinivibrio. Next base: position 15,681 of record JBNJEI010000057.1, on the reverse strand, counting down.
CTGAGGGCGAACAGCAAGGAGCGCAACCATTTGTCCTTGCTCCATCTCTGATTACTGCCGGGGAAGAGGCTCTTTTGAATATTTCCCTTGGATCTGATCCTTTGGGCACCAAAGCAGAATGGGAGTTTGCGCTCTTTGATGCGCTGGGGAATAAGGTCTTTGAAACAGCCAAAAAACACTATGAAGGAAACAATATGCAGGTTCGTATCCCACCGTTTCCCGCAAAAACATCTGGTTCTTTTCTTGCGCTGGTGAAGGTGTATACCGATGGTACACAGCTACTTTATAAAACAAGTCTGGGCGTACAAAGGAGGTAGCTGTCCTGCCATTGACCGATAAGCATTACGAAAAATTTTTCTTATACAATGTAATATTCCTCCCTGCGTTCTGCGGGGAGGAATTGTGTTACTGTGCGATGTGCACTGGACGGAGAGTGTTCAGTGAATGGCGGAGGCTGTTTTCAGTACAGACGTAAGAATAATGATACACGTCTCTGCGGGGGCTACCCGGTACATAAGTTATTATCCTTCGGCGCTGGAAGAGTGTCGTTTATGTATTATTAGTCCGAAAAGGGTATGGGCTGTGGTGCAGACGTACCACATCCAGCAGTACCTGTCCGTGTCTGATAGCGGTAACAACATAGGGGCGTGTGGAAATGGTACTATGTACGAATACGCACAATCAACGTTGCACCGGTTATATCCCTCACTTCGGTAAAAAACGGCACCCGGGGAATCCTGTTTTGGTCGCTACCCAGGTCAGCACGTTTATCATTCTGTATTTTACGGGAATGAGCAGGGCAGCGGTGCTGAATGGTTATTGCGCCGGACTTCCTGTTTCCGGATTTCATGACAGGAGCGTGAGCGGTCATTGACTGTCATATCGGTTTTGACAGGGGTGATGCGGAACAAGGCAATTGCGTTGTTATCAGAACTCTTCACCATTCTCTGAAACATTAATCGGGCAAGGCTTCAGCCCATTGTTCGTGTGTATGTGGGGAGAAACATTTCTCGATTCTTATATATTTGACAGCCTGAAAACACCATTGGCCGACGTTCACTTCCAGCCATTTATATGCTGAGGCTGTGCCGATAATGCACGAGTGGGCTTTGTGGGTTCCAAAATTATTCGCATCATTTTTGTCCCGAAAATTATCTTTTACTAAGTAATTATGAGTGTCGCAGTATACTCTATGTAGCACTGTTCGTTCATTTACAAAGGAGTTGCCATGCCGCTACTGAACCATTTTAACAGATCACATTTTCCCGGTGATCTTTTGGGAGGTGTAACCGCGGCCATAATTTCCCTTCCCATGGCCCTGGCATTTGGTATCGCCTCAGGCGTGGGTCCCGAAGCCGGATTATACGGAGCGGTGCTGATTGGCCTTTTTGCTTCTCTGTTCGGCGGAACACCAACACTTATTTCAGAACCCACCGGTCCTATGACAGTTGTTATGACCACCGTGGTTACAGCTATGATTGCCGCGGATCCTGAGCATGGCCTGGCCATGGCCTTTGCTGTGGTGATTCTTGCCGGTTTTTTCCAGGTTCTTTTTGGTCTGTTGAAACTGGGAAAATATATCACCCTTATGCCCTACTCGGTGATTTCAGGATTTATGTCCGGTATTGGTATCATTCTTATACTGCTCCAGATCGGTCCGCTTCTTGGCTCCTCAACTCCAAAGGGTGGAATTGTTGGAACCATGGGAGCACTCCCCGAGCTTATTTCCGGGGTTCAGCCCGCTGAGTTATTTCTCAGTGCAACCACATTGATTATTCTTTTTGTATGGCCGCGTATATTCAAAAAATGGATTCCTGCTGAATTACTGGCCCTTGTGGCGGGAACCGTGCTGTCACTGATATATCTGGATGGAGATACGGTGCGGCGTATCGGAGAGATACCGCAGGGGCTTCCCACACTGAAGCTACCCTATTTCAGTCCACAACACTGGAGCCAGATACTTGGAAATGCAGCGGTTCTGGCCCTCCTTGGTTCAATTGATGCCCTTTTAACCTCCGTTGTGGCTGACAACCTGACCCGAACCGAACATAAATCCGACAAAGAGCTGATTGGTCAGGGTATTGGTAATATGGTATCCGGTCTCTTTGGTGGGCTTCCCGGTGCCGGTGCTACCATGGGAACAGTGGTGAATATTCAAAGCGGAGCACGGACTGCGTTTTCCGGACTGATTCGGGCCGGAATACTTCTTATTGTCATTGTATGGGCCGGGCCGATTACTGCGGTTATTCCCCTGGCGGTTCTTGCGGGTATCGCCTGCAAAGTTGGAATTAATATTCTCGATTGGTCGTTTTTGCGCAAGGCTCACCATATTTCTGTGAAGTCTGCGGCTATTATGTACCTTGTGCTTTTGCTGACTGTATTTGTTGATCTGATTACCGCTGTGGGAGTTGGGATTTTTATATCAAATATGCTTGCCATTGAGCGGCTGACTCGGTTACAATCCAAAAACAACCTCAAACTGCTTGGTATTTATGATGAGGATGAAATACTGATTGATCCCGAAGATCGATCTCTTCTCAATGAGCTTTCAGATTCAATAATGCTGTTTTATCTCAGTGGAGCCATGGTATTTGGTGTTTCAAAGGCCATTGCCCGACAGCAGTCACAGATAGGGCATCTGAAAGTACTGATTCTCGATCTGCATGATGTTGAAATGATGGGTCTAACGATTTCCATTGAAATAAAGAATCTGATCATTGATGCACAGGAGAACGGTACCACTGTTCTTTTGATTCGGAAACAAAATTCAAAAATTAAAATTCTTAAAAAACTTGATCTTCACGATCTCATCAGTGAACGCGAACTTTTCACCTCCCGTAAAGAGGCTATTACCTATGCCCGTTCGCTTCTCGACGGGGAATAATCCTGGGTTACAGGGGAAGTGGGTAATCACTACTCTTTAATATTGCAAAAAAAACCAGTCTCTTCCGGCGGTGTCATATGGTTTGGAGGTACCTCTATTCCACCAAAATTATTTCTTCAATGCGGGATGATAGATTCACGGGTTTGCGTGTCCTACTACCAAGGCCGGGAATTGTTTCTTTGAACAGTGGGTTACGTGATGAAGACAGCTTATCGATACTGCTGAATCAGCGTGTCAATCTCATCCCCAACAATGGTGTGCGGATTAAAGTTTTCCGGAGGGGCTTCTTCAGTGGAGATGCCGCTGATATAGCGTTCTCCGTACTGGCGAATAAATGAGCGTTGCAGGCTGTTGTCCCCGGTAGAAACCGGCTGTGTTGTGTCAGTGTTTGAATTCAGACCAGTATTCAGGATGTCTTGAAGGTATGCTCTTTTTGAGGCATGTATGCCCTTGTTTTGGGGAGAAAATCCGGACTGGGTCAGGGTCGTGGAGGCATACTCCTCTTTTGTTTTGCGAATAGACTGCTGCAGTGTCTCCAGGCTGTCCCTGAGCACATTGTATTCGTCGAATGCTTTTCTGTATCGGTTTTCTGCGTTTGTGCAACGGTATTCAAGGGCTGTTATATCGGCGTTCACAACAGAATCAATTTTTGCGAGGGAATCGTCCAGAGCGTGGTTTACTTCGATGAAAGTGAGATAATCCCGGGTCAGGGCAGGGGTATCCACAATAATGGCTCTTTCAGGAGCAGCTTCATCCTGAGTGACTTTTTTCAGAGAAGGTTCTCCTTCTACGGAAACCCACCAGTTGACACTTGTTTCCGGGGTGGGCATACGGCTAAGCAGCGCTGTGGGTATGCCCAGTGCTGTGTTCCAGGCATTTAGTGAAAGTGGTGTGGTAACAGCTCCTACGGCCTGATTGGCTACCAGTCCCCAGGTTATTTCCCCGGCTCCTATGATTGACTGTGCTGTTCCTGCCACCATACTGCCGCCGGTTTTAAATACGGGCAGGCTGATTTCCCAGGCGGGCCGCAGCACCGTGGCGTAGGTAAAAACAGAGGGCGCAGCCACTGCTCCGCCCGCAATGCGGAGGGTGGAGTTAATCGTCGCCCTGGCGGCGTACCAGGGATAAGAAAATATCCAACCGATGGCCCGTTTTTCACGGAGGTCTGCCGCCCGCTGCATATAGCTTTTCCATGTGGCGCCCAGATCGCGAATCATAAAATCACCGATAATGGCCTTTTCGGCCTCCATGGAAGCTTCAAATTCATCATAAATAGTGTGCCAGGGAGTTGGGGTCACATAGTCATGAAAATATCGAAAAGAACGGGGTATGTCACCAATCCCGCTGATGATACGTTTTGTTCCTCTGTACTGATGTCTGCCGCCGCGCAACATCTGTTGTCTGAATATTTTCAGGGGGGTATCATAGCCTGGGAGGATATGCACGTTGTACACATATCCCTGTTCGTCGGTTACGCTTCCCCGAAGAAGGAGCTCGCCTTTTTCGCGCAGAGGTATCATTCCTGCGCTGACCTGTATAACAAGATGTAAGGCAATAAGAAAAGCTGCTTTCTGTGCCATGATTTTCACAGGTTTTCCTCCGGTGTATACCCTCCCAATAAGCAATAAGAAAAAATAGTTTGTTTTACGTGTATTCGGGGAAGTATTTGTTAGCAAATTATTTCTTTTTTCTGTTTTATGCTCTGGAACTTTGAGACCGGCCAAAACCTGTCAGAGGGGGGGCCGCAGTGTATATCGATCCTCAGGTGTTTGGGTGGACGGGCTTTCATTATAACGGTTCCAGGAGGCGTTTTTTATTTGATTATCTGCAGAAACCGAAGCAAAAAGTATGCAGGAGTCTAAAACTACCGTATGGTCTTCTTCTTTCGTGGGTATGTAGGGCTGGAATACATAGGTGGTAAAAAAGCAGTGGCAAAGACAAGCCCCGGCATATCTACACGGCTGTATTATTATATCCGCGTACGGCCATTGAATACTGCTATTTTCTGACTCTGGAATTTTTTCACACCCGTGAAAAAAGCAGGGCGCCGTTATTTCCCCCAAAGGCAAAGGACTGGGATATGGCGTGATCTGCACAGACCGCTCTTTTTTCCTGCACCACATCAATGTTTTCCATGGGAGTATCGGCATTAACCGAGGGGTGGAGCACGCCCTTTTTCAGGGAGTGAGCCGTAACTATGGCCTCCAGAGCACCGGAGGCGCCGATGGTATGCCCCAGCAGAGATTTGGTGGAATTCACAGCTGTTTTGGTGCCGAAAATCGAATTAATTACACAGCTTTCCACTTCGTCATTGAGGGCGGTGCCTGTACCGTGGGCATTGATATATGCGATATCCTCCGGTGTTTTTCCCGCAGTTTCCAGCAGGCGGCGTATCATTGCGGAGATTTGTGTTCCTGCAGGATCTATCATCATGATATTATGGGCATCATAGCTTTGGGCAAAGCCCGATACCTCACAGACAATCGGGGCATTTCTTTTTTCCGCATGTTCCAGGCTTTCCATGACAAGCATGCCGCTGCCCCCTTCGCTGAAAAGGAACCCCCGTCGATCTCTGTCAAAGGGGCGGTTCGCCCGGGCGGTATCGGAAATATCCGTCAGGGTTCCTGCGGTATCAAAGCCGCGGAACACACCGCCGTAGATATCGTTTAGATATTCAACACCTCCCGCAAGGGCGCAATCCAGACGCCCCGATGCTATAGCTTCATAGGCTTCACCCACAGCCATTGTTCCCGAGGCGCAGGCCGTGGAATTCGTGCTGTTTTTCCCCCGCAGGGTAAAGCGGATACCCAATTGAGCAGCAATGGCGTTGGGCATAATCATGGAGACCACAAAGGGGTTGAATCGTTTGGGTGCCTGAAGCAGGGAGTGAACTTTTTTTCCCGATTCCCCGTCCATTCCGTCGAGGAACGGACGTACGGGGGAGGTGATATGGTGTGCCTGGGATTCCACCAGTGAGCAGGTGCCGCCGATACCCGTGCCGATACACACACCGGCTCGCTGTGTGTCTATTCCTGATAGAGTATGTGTTTTTTTTCGCTTATCCCGCAGCTGTATTTCAATTTTCGCGTTATTCAGGGCTTCCACGGCGGCCATAATTCCCAGTACGGCGGAGGTGTCCAGCTTCATGGTCTCCACCCGTGAAAGACCTGCTGCGGCAGGATCAAATGGAGGAAGAGGTGCCCAGAACGTGCTTTTTGGAGTAAAATAGTTTCGCCATACAGGAGGGATAGCATCAATGGCCTGTTTGCCCGCACAGAGGTTCTTCCAAAGCTCCTCCACTGAGGTACCCAAAGGAGAAACCGCACCGGTCCCTGTAATAACCACCCGCTGCATTATGAAAGCTTTCTAAAAATAAATTCCACCGTATCCTCAACGGTGATAAGCTTCTGAGCTTCTTCGTTTGATATTTCCCGGTCGAAGGTGTCTTCCAACAGCATCAACAGAGTGGTGATATCTATGGAGTCGGCTTCCAGATCTTCACGAATCCTGCTTTCGGGGCGAACATCTTCGGGGGAGGTGTCCAGGGATTCACAGATGGCTTCCACCACCTTCTCGCGTATCTCGTTTTTATTTGGTGCGGCGCTCATGGGATTACTCCGTGTTTATGGAAAGATCATTTCTGCTTTGGAAATAATATAATTTAAGACAAAGGCAAATATATAACCTAAAGGATCGCCCATGGCAATTATAACTCATATCGGAACGGCAAACCCGCCCTTTTCCATGTCCCAGAAAGAGGCGCGGCATATAATGACCGAGCATTATGAGGATGAACTTTCAAAGCGCGGACTTTCCGTGCTGCAGCAGGTGCTGGATCATCCCGGAATTGAAAAACGTCATATGTCCGTGGCAGATTTTGATGAGCTTCTTACCCTTAAAAACGAAGATCCCGATACCCGTATGGAACGCTTTACCCGCTGGGCCGTAGCATTGGGTAAGGAAGCCATCGAAAATGCCCTGGAAAAGGCGGAGATGGATATTTCCCGGATCGGCGCCATCGTCTGCAACACCTGTACGGGGTATATATGCCCCGGCATCAGTACCTATCTGTCTGAAACCCTCGGCCTTTCTCCGTCCATTCCTGTTTTTGATCTCGTGGGAAGCGGTTGCGGGGGAGCGCTTCCCAATATCGATCTGGCCCAGCGCCTTTTGTGCGACTGTGCGGAGGATCAGGTGGTGATTTCCCTTTCGGTTGAGATCTGTAGTGCCACCTTTGAAATGAGCAACGATATGAGTCTTATTATATCCAACGGTATTTTTGGTGATGGTGCAGCAGCGGCGGTTTTATCAGATCACGGAGCTGGCTTTCGCCTGGAAAAAATATATTCACGATATCTGCCCCAGCATCGGGAAAAAGTGCGTTTTACCTACAAAAACGGACGTCTTCATAATCGCCTTGATCCCAAATTACCCGCCGTTATTGCCCGGGAATTACCTCCCCTGATCGAGGATGTCCTGGCAGGAACGGATACATTGCCCTCGGAGATTCCCTATTGGGCTGTGCATCCGGGTGGTGATAAGGTTTTGACAGAGGTGAGAAACAGCCTCGGGCTCGATGAAGAGCAGATGCGTTTTTCCCGCGGAGTATTACGTGATTACGGGAATATGTCGTCCCCTTCCGTGCTTTTTGAGCTGGAAAGAATAATGGCTCAGGAGCCGGCTTGCGGAGAAAAATGCCTGATTACGGCGTTTGGTGCAGGTCTTTCCGCTTTTGCGGCACAAGGGGTCTATACCACGGCGTACCGGGGCTGATTACTTTCCAGCCTTGGTGAGAAGGGCCGTATACAGAAACAGATCCACTCCAAGGGCAATGGCAATGATCAGGGCGGTCATTTTGCCCATATGTGCCGTAGGCTCAAAGCCTGAGGTTGCCAGAAAGAAAAACCCCACTACAAGGATAGCACTGGTGAGTATGACGGCATCAGCTACATGGCGCAGGGTGTGGATGATGGCTTTACCTCCGCGCAGGCCTTTTTTGCGTGAGCGCATATGAGCAAACAGAATATGCACCGTATCATCCACAATAATCCCTATGGCCATGGCCATACCGAGAGAAACACCCATGCCGGCACGGGAAAATACCAGACCCCAAATGCCAAATGCCGCAACAGGGGGAAGAATATTTGGGATCAGACTGATAATGCCTGTACGTGGGGAGCCGGAAATTCCCAATAATATGAGGGTGATAATCCCCAGAGAGGCGGCGGTAATACGCAGCATGGAGATAAGGTTGTCACGGGAAAGATTGGCAAAGAGCAGAGACGGTGAGCTTACCAGGGCACTCCTGTGAGGAAAAGTGTCTTTCAGATCGCGGCGTACGGTTTGCTGAAGGGTGCGTAGTTCCCGGGATGAAAGGGGGGTGACAGTTATTTCTATGCGCATATGCGTCGTGTCTGTGCTGAAAAGCGGAGGCAGACCGACAGCGGAATCGCCTTCCTGTTCATATGCGGAAATTATTCGCCGTGCCATGGCCGGAGAGGGCAGGCCTTCAGTGTCGGATATTTCTGTCTGTGCTTTGCGAAGCAATGTGGCAGGTCCGCTTATATGGCGAACATCATCACGGTTTTTCCAGGTGTGTTCCAGGGAATCAAGGAGAAAAAGATTATCTTTTGTTATTTCTTCGGGAGACAGGGGGAGAGAAATGGTGAGATAATTGAGCCCCGTGAGGTGTTGCGTGATATAGTCCGTGTGCCGCCGAAAGGCATAGGACTCATCAAAAAAGGAAGAAAACCTGTCGTTGAACTCCACCCGGAAGATTCCGAGAGAAGCAAGGATCGTACAGGCAAGGGTAATGGCCGCACTTTTCTTCGGTGCCCGGGCAATAAGGTTTCCCAGGCGGGTTCCGAAAATGTCGTGTTTTTTTGTTTGCCGGGCCCGGTTGCAGGGAAAAAACGTTAAAATCAGGGCGGGAAAAAAGAACAACGAAAAAATATAGGCCAAAAGGATTCCCGCAGCGCTGATAAGCCCCAAATCCCGAAAGGGCGGAATGGAGCTGAACCACAGAAGAAGAAACCCTGCAACCGTGGTGATGGTTGTGACTGTTATGGGAAGCAGGGTGTCATCAAATGCTTTCTGCAGGGATTCAACGGGAATGTTTTTTTTCCGCAGATGATGGGAATAGCGTACATAGATGTGAATGGTATCTGCCAGGCCGGCGGTAAGGATAATAATGGGGAATGCGGCGGAGGGGGCCGTCAGGATAATTCCTGCCTGCCGGGCTATGCAGAGGGCAATTATTGATGGAAAGAGCAGTATGGAGATCATGGCCGTCGCCGCACGAAACGATGTGGTAAACCACAGAAGAATTAAAAAAACCGCGCCAAAGAGCAGTGGTATTCTTCGCCGTGCATCGGAAAAGCTTGCCGTAAAAAATGCCGCATCGATCATCACTCCACCTGTAACGGCAAAGTCAAACTCAGGATAGTTTTCTTCACATGTTCTGTGAAAATCATAGATATCCTGTGCCACAGCAGCAGCCCCGCGGTCCGAGAGGTCAAATCGAGCATTGACAGCAGCGTGTACACCATCGGGGGAGAGGAGCTTTCCAACCAGCAGGGGATTGGAGAGGAGCTCTTTCCCATGGCGTTTTATTTCTTCCGGTGCCAGCGTATCACTGTCAAAACGGGGGTGCAGGGTAAAGCCGGCAAAAGCGGATTCGATTTTGGGTACGGTACGGAGAGAGTAGGAGTCTTTGTAGCCTGAAATGTCTGCCAGTGAGTCGTGGATGTTTTTCAAAATAAACATCCCCTGGGGTGTGAAAATATCGCCCTTTTTGGCCGATACGGTAAAAAGAACCGTATTGTTTTTGCCGTATTGGTCCTCAAGGGTGTTAAATTCCTGCAGCTGTGGGCTTGCCGGATCAAAAAATGCCAAATGACTGTCGGAAAATTTCAGGTCAAAGAGGGTCGGTATACTCAGCCCTGTCCATATCAGACACAGTATCAGGATGGCCCATTTATACCGATTGATCCAGCGGCTAAGCGGTCCCATGGGTCTCCTTTTCAATACGGATTATTTCCGTAAAGCCGAAAAAAAGCCCCTTTCGCCGAAAACGATGAAAGCCGTGGGCATACATTTTCTGCCGCAGCTGGCCTGCATGGGGGTAGGTTTTCAGGCTCTCGGGAATATAGGTATAGATATTGGTTTTGCCGTGGAGCAGTATGCTCCATACCTGTCCCCAGAGAGAAAGAAGGGCGCAGTTTATTCTTGCAGCCAGGGGAGTGGCGGGCTTTGCAAAATCGAGAAATGCCGCCGTTCCTCCCGGTCGTAATACCCGGTGAACTTCCTTCAGTGTGGCGTCTAGGTCCGGGGCATTGCGCAGGGCGTAGCCGCCGGTGACTATATCAACACTGTTATCACGCAGGGCAAGATGCTGCATATCCTGCAGGGTGATTGTATTGGTGCGGTTTGGTTTTACATCAACCATGGCAAAGGTGAGATCGCTGCCGAGAACAGCTGCGCGGGGATATTTGTTTTTGAGAAGCGTTAAAAAATCCCCGCTTCCCGAGGCGATATCCAGAATGCGTTCCGGTTCTTTTTCGGGGAGGAGGGAAACCAGATGTTTTTTCCAGGTGCGGTCCCTGCCAAAGGAGAGCACCCGCGTGGCAATATTGTATTTGCTTCCCACCACGGAAAATATTTTGCGGTTGAGATTACGTTTTTTTTCCGCAGAGAAAAGAAGCTGTTCATATGCCATGGAAATATCCTTTTTTGACAGTAAAATAAATTTTGCCGTGGCCAAGTGATGAGAGAAGTGAGAGGCGGGAATATTAAGGGGCCCCATAGAAACCGTGTGGTCTCCGACAATGCTACATATATTTCACGGGCGGCTTATCAGCATTGGCCGTTTGGGCTCTGTTCTCTCTGTCCCGATTGCTCCGGTAACATTCAACCGAAATGAATGCGGCCGGTTCCTTTTGTGGATAATTACGCGGTACAGCACAAAAACATTGAAACTGCGGTTTTTTCTCAGTATATTTCAGAGTGAGCCCCGGAGTACCTATTTCCGTGAGGAGGATACTAATGTATTTTTTGTCTGCCCTTGTGTGGTTTCTGTGTGCCTATTCTGTTGTTTTTTCAGCTCCCCATGTAAACGAGCGTTTTGAGCTTCTTCAGCCTGACAAAACACCCATGCCCGTTATTGTCAATGGTGATGAGTTTTATCAGCGCGTGGAGGACCTCCATGGGCGCACACTGGTACGTGATGAGGACGGCTGGCTTAGCTATGCTTCATTGAATGATGACAGCACGCGCCTTATTCCCGGAGCACGGTATACCGATACAACACAGAAACCGTCCCCCGGGGACGAACTTCATATTGATGTGAAACCCGCAGAAAGAAAGCGACGTATTCGTGAGGCCCGAAACGACCTCCATGGGGAAGATTCTCACGGGGATGAAGCCGCGGATTCCGTTTTTACTGCAGGGGTCATGGTCTTCTTTGACGATGAGAGGGGCTGTGCAGAAGGAGATAATGCTCAGGAGGTTTCTCAATTGATTGCTGACAGTCTGTTGCCCGACGATTCGCTGCTGTGGCTCGGTGTTTTCTGCGCACCTCATTCCCGCTCGTATTATGATGATCCCCATATACCCTTGGGCACACGTGCCCGTGAGCTGACACGTGAGGTTCTGGATGATGTTTTTTCAGACAGCTTTGGTGCAGAAATAGAAACCGAACACCGGGGAGACAGCCTGTCGTTGAACATTTTCCCCGTCCTACCATCCGATTCCGGGCCCGAGGGTGGGCTGCAGCCCCACAGTGGAAACAAAGTGGGGTGGAGCAGTCCGGCGGAGAAGGTTTTTGTCGATGCCTATACGATTATTCCCGCACACATTTCTTCTGATGCTGTGCGGCCTTAGCCACTGTTTTTTTGTCTTGCCTTGTACCGGCGTAAACACAAAAAAAGTGTTGCAAAATATGTCTTATATATTACATTGTAGGTATGGTAGTGTATCAGTTTTTTTATCGGGAGGGTCTATGAAAATACCTCGAAATATGTGTTCTGTACTCGTTTTCTTTGTTTTTTTGGCGTCTCTTGCAGTATCAGCACCTCATGTGAACGAGCGTTTTGAACTTCTGCAGCCTGACGGGACGACTTTGCCTGTTATTGTCAATGGTGATGAGTTTTATCAGCGCGTTGAGGATCTTCACGGGCGGACCCTTATTCGTGATGATGAGGGGTGGATGTGCTACGCGTCTTTGAACGATGACAGTACGGATTTCATTCCCGGGGAGCGTTATACGGATACTGCCGCTTCTCCTGCCGTAGCTGCAAAGCCCCACCGTGAGCTGAAGGAATCGGAGATCCTTCGACGCGTGGAAGAGCGGCGCAAAATACTCCACCATGACGATTTTGCAACCACTCTGGCTGATGATGCGCCGGGAAAGGAGGTAACCGGTGATCAGAAGGGGTTGACTCTTTTGGTGGATTTCAGTGATCAGGAGGCCTCGGTCAATCAAAACCATATGGATGAACTGGTCAACGGTGAATCCTTTGAAACATATGGTTCTGTTTGGGAATATTTCTATGATATATCCGGAGAGAAACTGAATTACAAAAATCATGTGACTGACTATATTCGTGCTGAAAAGCAAAAATCCTACTATGATGATCCCGATGTGCCCTATGGCGAGCGGGCCCGGGAGCTGATACATGAAATGCTTGACAGCCTCTATTATAGTGGGTTCGACTTTACCCAGCTTTCCATGGAAGGTGATCAGATCGTTGCGGTAAATCTGTTTTATGCGGGTAGTCCCGATCACGGGTGGTCAAAGGGCCTGTGGCCCCATATGAGTAGCCGCTTGGGCTGGACGTCCCCCGATGGCAGTATTACCACCGGTTCCTACCAAATAACAAATATCGGTACCAGTCCCTCCATTGGGACGTTTTGTCATGAAAACGGGCATATGCTTTTGGACCAGCCCGATTTGTATCCCTACAGCGGAGACAATAACTGGGTGGGGAGTTTATGCCTCATGGGTTCCGGCGGCGGATCAAATCCTGCTCCCATGAATCCCTATTTTAGATACAACAACGGCTGGGTTGACCTGACTGATATTACGGATGTCGAAAGTGGAACTTATTCCATCAAAGCTCATGATATGGATTCTGCCGTTTTTTACCGCAGTTCCCATGACAGCAACCAGTTTTACTACATCATAAACGTTCAGAAAGAAGGCCGGTGGGCTCACCACGCCGGTGGCAGCGGGATGAAAGTCTGGCGCATCAATGCCAACAGTGATGCTACCAATACCAAATCGGAGGATAACAATCCCCGTGCCGCCGTGGTGGGCTATTCTGATAATGTTTATATGAGTGATCGGCCTGACATTGCCTTCAGCTCCACCACCACCCCTGCGGCCCTGTGGCACGAAGATGTCGCGTCCGGTATAGAGCTGCGTAATCTCAGCTCCTCCGGGGCGGTAATGACCTTTGATGTTGGGACGGGGGCAACATTTTATGACCTTGCTCTCACTGCGGAAAACGGTTCTGTCGAGACCGATCCCGACGGATCATCCTTTGAGGAGGATACGGAGGTGGAGCTGAGTGCTCAGGCTGATTACGGCTATGAATTCAGTCACTGGAGCGGTGATATCTCCGGCTCTGATGCTCCCGTGACCGTTGTTATGGACGGCGATAAAAATATTACGGCCAATTTTGACCCTGTAACAACCTATTCCCTTGATGTTACAGCAGAAAACGGAAGTGTGAGCCTGTCTCCCGATTATTCTGAGTATGTTGCCGGAGAGGAAGTAACACTGCGTGTTCATCCCGATGCAGGGTACGTGTTTTCCGGCTGGGAGGGCGATCTCAGCGGTGATGAGTATTCTGCCACTATTGTTGTGGATGGAGACAAAAGTGTTCAGGCAAATTTCACTGCCCATGGGTATGAATCTCTGAACCAATCCCTTCTGTCTGTTGCCTCAGTTTCCTCCGAAGATGAAAGCGGAGACGGCCGGCCTGCAGCAAATGTTTTGGACGGAGATAACTCCACGGTGTGGTTTACCCACTGGGAGGATCCTGCGGAGGAACATCCCCACGAGATCGTACTTGCCCTTGATACCGCCGTTGCCGTGGGCGGTCTGCGCTATACTCCCCGTCAGGACAGTGAGAATGGACGGATTGACGAATACGCTGTCTATCTGAGTGCTGATGGAGAAGAGTGGGGAGAGCCTGTTGCGGAAGGTTTTTTCACAAACAGTACTGACGTACAGGACGGAGCCTTTATTCCCACTCAAAACGAGGTTTCATTTATACGCCTTGTGGCCCTCTCCGAGGTAAACGGTGAGGTGTGGACCTCCGTGGCGGATCTTGAGGTTCTGTATGATCCTGAAGTTCCCGTGATCGGTAGTCAGAAAGGAGCTTCTGATGTTGCTCTCCACGGTTCTGTTTTGCAGATTACTGAGAATGCCCCGTTGACGGTACGGATAAGCGGCGTCAACGGCCGTCTTCTCAAATCGGTAAATACCACGGGTCCCCGGACAATTAATTTTGCGGATATGGGCCTTTCCTCCGGAATGTATGTTCTTCAGATACAGAATGCCTCCGGGGAAAATCTCATGACCTCTCAGTTTCATATCAGATAAATCTATGATCAGTTTTCACATCACGGCTGCCTTAACAAGGCGGCCGTGATATATTGCCGGGTATCTTCGCAGGGTTTTTGAGGCGGTTCCTGCTGATTCCTTTTGGAATCCGGCACAGTTGTGAGTCCCGAAAAAAACAACATGAAGAAAAATCTATCAAAATACAGATAGACCATATCTCATTGTTTTATCCATCTCTGTATGACCAATGCTGGTATGTTTTCACGATGTTTTCCTGCAATTGGTTTTGAAACAGGTTTTTTGCATATGTTCCTATCCTGCTGAATATTCCTTTGATTCGCATATTGTTTTCTGTATTACCGTAAAAAAATAGCCTGGTGAAAAAGGGAAGGGCATTTAGTTTTATGCCGAAACTGTATGTCTGCATCGCTTTTCCAAAAGCAAAAAAAGGTGAGTATTCAGTTGTCTTTTTTTCCTGAAATAAAAAAAATCTGTAAAAACGGTTTTTTATGTGTAGATTATACGGGAATGGTGGATTTCTGTATTATTTTTTAATCGGGAGGGGTGTATGAAAATACCTTCTATGCTATCTTATGCTATTTTTTTAGTTGTGGTTATGTCAGGATCTATCCTGTCAGCTCCGCATGTAAACCAACGATTTGAGCTTGTCCAGCCTGATGGATCACGGATACCGGTGATTGTCAACGGTGATGAATTTTATCAGCGGGTTGAGGATCTTCACGGCCGGACAGTAGTACGCGATGAAGAGGGATGGATCAGCTATGCCTCATTGAACGAAGACAGTACGGAATTTATTCCCGGTGCCCGCTATACCGATACCGCTCAGACTCCTGCGCCGCAGGCAGAACTGCACCTGGAGCTGAAGGAATCGGAAGTCCTTCGGCGGGTTGAGGAAAAGCAGGCCGAGCTTCATAACGACAGTTTTATGGAGACCCTGGACGGTGCTCCTGGTGCTCCTGGAAAAGATGTAATTGGCGATAAGAAAGGGCTGACCCTTCTTATTGACTTCAGCGATGAGCCCGGTACGGTAAGCCATGAGTATCTGGACGATCTGGTAAACGGCGATGATTTCGGTACCTACGGCTCTGTATCCGAGTATTTTTATGACATTTCCGGGGGAAAGCTGAATTACAAGAATGTCGTTACTGAATATATCCGTGTTTCCCGTCCCAAAAGTTATTATGATGATGCCAATGTCAGCCGTGCA
>JBNJEI010000056.1:0-16128 GCA_051745755.1 Fibrobacterota bacterium | reverse complement strand
CATGGCTTTCCTGCCATGGCCCAGACTGTGGTGGAGAGCCTTGATGCTCTTCCTCCCGCTGTACAGCTGATTCTCTGTGGTGAAGAGAAGCCTTTGCATACCTTTGCAGAGCGTGAGAATCTTGAGTCCCTTCTCGCTGCGGGACGTCTTTCAATTGAGCCTGCGCAAAACTCTGCCGTCACGGGTTCCCCCAGCAGATTTCATAAGGAACATCCCCGATCATCCCTGGTTACGGCCATAGAACTCCAGCGCACGGGTGCTGCTCAGCTCTCTCTTTCCGCGGGAGATACCGGGGCTCTTCTCAGCTCCTCTGTCTTTATGCTTGGTAAGGAGGAAGGCGTTGAACGTCCGGCCCTGGCGGCAACATTTCCCTGTGCAGCAGGGGGGGTGGTCCTGATCCTGGATGTGGGGGCAAATCTTGTGTGTCGTGCTTCCCATCTGGTTGATTTTTCATATTTGGGTGCTTCGTTTATGAAGAAGCTTTCCGGTCGGCCGGCCCCTGTTGTCCGGCTGTTAAACGTTGGCCGGGAGGAGTATAAGGGCACGGCTGAGGTAAAACAGGCTCATGCTGCCCTGTCAAAACAGAACAGTCTTGACTATGGCGGATTTATCGAAGGAAACCGTGTTCTGACTGGTGATGCAGATGTGGTTGTCTGCAACGGATTTGCCGGGAACGCACTCTTGAAACTCAGTGAAGGGATTTTCCGGTTTGTTAAAAAAGAGTTTTATGACGACTTTACCCTGCGGGGCAAAAAGAAAATCGGCCGCTTTGATTCCGAGCTTTACGGAGCCGTCCCCATACTCGGTGTAAAGGGCAATGTATACAAGGCGCATGGAAATTCTTCCGTTACCGCCCTTGTTAATGCTCTTACTATGGCTGGCAAAACATTATATTTATAACGATATTTAGACGAAGGCCTGGTGTATGACGAAAATACGAGGACGAATAGTTTCTGCGGGAATCTCCATGCCCGCTGCTGTGAGGGATAATTTTTACTACGAAGAATATCTTGATACCAGCGATGAATGGATTTATCGCCGAACCGGCATAAAAACACGACGGATATGGGAGGATGCCCCGGGGGACGCCTGTGCTGTTCTTGGTGCCGGGGCGGGGCAGATGGCTCTGGATAATGCCCAGATTGATCCAGCCGGAATTGATACTGTGTTGTGTGCAACCTTTACGCCGGATAATTTTTTCCCCTCAACCGCCGCGGATATCGGGTATCGCCTGGGGCTGAAAAATCCCTTTGCCCTAGATGTGTCCGCAGCCTGTTCCGGCTTTGTCTCTGCCCTCACCCTTGCAGCAGCTTTAGTTGAATCAGGGCAGAGTTCCGGAGTGCTTATTGTGGGCAGTGAAATTATATCACGCAGTCTGGATTTCTCCGATCGCGGGACCTGCATTCTCTTTGGAGACGGAGCCGGAGCGGTTGTTATTGTTCCCGACAGCACCGGACGGGGAGTGCTTGCCTCATACAATTATACTGATGCGTCAGCCAAGGATGTTCTGAAACTTCCCGCCTGGGATAAACGGCAGATTCTCTCCATGGAAGGAAAACCTGTGTACCGACAGGCGGTAAATCTTATGCCCCGCATGGTTGAAGAGGCGCTGAAAAAAACAGAATACACCACAAACGATATCGATCTGCTTATTCCCCATCAGGCAAATCAGCGGATTATTTCCAAGGTGGGCGAAAAGCTGAATATTCCTCCCGAAAAGGTGGTGACCAATGTCAGTTCCTACGGGAATACATCTTCGGCTACAATTCCCATTGCGCTGTATGAGGCCTGGAACGATAATCGGATAACAGAAGATTCTTTAGTTGCCTTTACGGCTCTCGGCGGCGGAATTGCCGCGGGGGCTTCCATCGTGAAAATGTAAGGAGTTTGTAATGAGTTATGCCTTTCTTTATCCCGGACAGGGTGCCCAGGAAACCGGAATGGGCAAGGGTTTTTTTGACACCGGAGACAGAGCAAAAGAGCTCTTTGAGCAGGCCGAATCCATACTGGGATATGATTTACGCAATATAGTCTTTGAAGATCCCGATGGGATTCTTGGAGAAACCCAGTATACACAGCCGGCACTCTTTACGGTGGAGGCGATAATTACGGATGTTCTCAAGGAACGCGGGATTGCTCCCACGGTAACCATGGGGCATTCTCTCGGGGAATACAGCGCCCTGTACGGTGCGGAGGTTTTCAGCTTTGAGGAAGGTTTGGGGCTGGTATCAGCCCGCGGCCGGTTTATGGCAGAGGCTGGCAGGGAAAGCCGGGGTGCCATGGCGGCGGTAATCGGCCTTGAGAAGGAGATACTGGAAAAATGCCTTCGGGAGGTTACGGCGGGCACAGTGGTTTCTGCAAATATAAACTCGCCCTCACAGATTGTGATCTCCGGAGAAAAACCTGCGGTGGATGAGGCCTGTGAAAAGCTTGAAGCTGCGGGGGCAAAACGGGTTGTACCGCTGAAGGTCAGCGGAGCCTTTCATTCTCCGCTTATGAAGCCTGCGGCGGAAAAGCTGCAGAAAGTTCTGGATGATGTTTCATTTAAGCGCCCCGTCTGTCCCGTAATTACCAATGTCACCGCCACGGGTATAGAAGATCCTCTGCGTCTGAAGGAGCTTCTGGTTCAACAGCTTTTATCACCCGTGCGCTGGGTTGAATCCGAAGAGGAATTGGCACGATACGGGGTTGAGACCCTTCTTGAAGTTGGCCCGGGAAAGGTGATCAAAGGGCTCCTGAGAGCCTGGGACAGAAAGTTTAAAGCCCTTTCGTGCGGGACGCCTGAAGGTCTTGAGAAAATTTTTTAGTATACGGTTATTTAAATATTGTATATTACACTTCGATAATCCTTCAACTGTTGTGAGGAGATGAATACGTGATTAACTTACAGGGAAAATCTGCATTGATAACGGGCTCCGCCCGTGGAATCGGTAGGAGTATTGCTGAAAAGCTTGCTGCGGCCGGTGCTGATGTTGGAATCAATGATATCAACGCCGAAGCTGCGGAAGCAACGGCGAAGGAAATCGGCTCCGCCTACGGTGTAAAAACATGGTCAGTTCAGGCCGATGTATCATCTGAAGACGATGTCAAAACCATGATCAGGGATTTTGTGAAGACCTTTGGTGCCATTGATATTCTTGTGAATAATGCGGGGATTACCAAGGACGGACTGTCCCTGAGAATGAAACCTTCAGACTGGGAACTGGTTATGAATGTTAATCTCAAGAGTGCCTTTCTGTGCAGCAAGACCGCAGCTCGGTCCATGCTGAAGGCTCAGTCCGGAAGCATTATTAATATTTCCTCCATTGTTGGGGTGACGGGTAATGCGGGGCAGGCCAATTACTCTGCATCCAAGGCGGGAATGATTGGTCTTACCAAATCCCTTGCAAAGGAATACGCCGGAAAATCCGTGCGGGTGAATGCTGTTGCACCGGGATTTATAAAGTCGGCCATGACCGATGCCCTTTCTGATGAGGTGATCCAAAGCTATGAAGAGGCGATTCCCATGAGCACTCTGGGAAACCCTGAAGATATTGCAGACGGCGTGCTCTTTCTTGCTTCGGGACTGTCGGGATATATTACGGGGCAGGTCCTGGGTATAAACGGCGGAATGGCAATGTAAGAGTAACAATTCAGAGAACAATAAAACTACTTTACTATCTATTAAGGAGAAAAACGTGAGTGATTCATTAAAAAAAGTACAGGAAGTTGTGGCAGAACAGCTGGGAATAGAAGAGACGGAGATAACTCCTGAAAAGAAGTTTATCGATGATCTCGGAGCAGATTCCTTGGATCTTGCAGAGCTTGTAATGGAGCTTGAAGACAAGTTTGAAATTGATGAAATTCCCGAAGAGGATTCAGAAAAATTTGCCACAGTACAGGATGTGTTGGACTACGTGGATAACCTTTAAAAAAAGGCGGCTTTGCCGCTTTTTTTTCATGGAGAATATATGAGCAAACGAGTTGTTATAACCGGAATGGGTACGGTAAACCCCGTGGGGAATTCAGTGCAGGAGTACTGGGACGGTCTGGTGCAGGGTAAAAGCGGTATTGATACCCTGACACACTTTACGGACAATAAGATTCCTTCTCAGATAGCCGGCGAAGTCCGGGGGGTGGATTTTTCCGCCTATGTGGATTCCAAGGAAGTGAAAAAGACCGATCGTTTTATCCTGCTGGCCATGGTCGCAGCGGATGAAGCCCTGAAGGATTCCGGGATATATAATAATCCCTCCGTTGATTACGATACGATCGGGACTGTTATCGGTTCCGGTATCGGTGGCATCAACACTCTGGAAACAAATCATGTCAAGTTGCTCAACAAAGGTCCCCGTCGGGTGTCTCCCTTTCTTATTCCCATGATGATAGCCGATATGGCTTCGGGTTTTGTCTCCATGAAATACGGTTTGCGCGGTCCCAATTACTGTGTGGTCAGTGCCTGCGCATCGGGTTCCCATTCAATCGGTGATGCAATGATGGCTCTGAAATCGGGCATGATGGATGTCTGCGTTGCCGGCGGGGCAGAGGCGGCTATATCCCCCCTGTCGTATTCGGGGTTTTGCTCCATGAAAGCCCTTTCAACCCGAAACGATGAGCCCGCAAAGGCAAGCTCTCCCTTTGACAGAAAGCGTGATGGGTTTGTTATGGGTGAAGGCAGCGGTGTTCTTGTTCTTGAAACCCTTGAACACGCCAAGAAACGCGGAGCCAAAATCTATGCTGAATTAACCGGATACGGTGCAACGGGCGATGCCCATCACCTCTCCTCGCCTGCCCCCGATGGTGAAGGGGCTGTGCGGTCCATGAGGATGGCTCTGAAATCAGCCGGGCGGACTCCCGAAGATATTGAGTATATCAATGCCCACGGGACTTCAACTCCCATGAATGACAAAAACGAAACTCAGGCAATTAAGACAACCTTTCCTCAGACTGCGCACAGCCTGTCAATCAGCTCAACAAAATCAATGACCGGCCATTTGCTTGGAGCTTCCGGTGCAATTGAGCTAATTGCTGCAGTCAAAGCAGTAAATACAAATATCATACCTCCAACAATAAATTATGAAGATCCCGATGACGGTCTTGACCTTGATTATACGCCCAATACTGCACAAAAGCGATCTATCAGCTGTGCCATGAGCAACTCCTTTGGTTTCGGCGGACATAATGCCTCTCTTATTGTGGAGGAATACACAACATAACATTCAGTGGAGCAGCTTTTGATTGAAAAAATACACGAACTCTTCCGAAGCGGTACAAAAAAAGAACAGGACGGAGCGCAGAAGAATACCGGAAAATTCCGGGAGCTCGAGGATAATCTCGGGTATACTTTTTCCGATATATCACTTCTGGAAAAGGCGCTGCGCCATAAATCCAGTATAAAAACCGACGATGATCCGCAGGGGATTGATTCCAATGAACGCCTTGAGTTTCTTGGTGATGCCGTGGTGAACTGTCTGGTAACAGAAGAACTGTATCGCCGGTTTCCCCGTAAGTCTGAAGGTCAGCTTTCCAAATACAAATCCCTTCTTGTAAGCCGTAAGATTTTGGGCAAAATTGCCGATCGTATTAGTCTGGGAACTTTTATACAAACCGGTAAATCAGAAAAACGGGACCGTCGGGGCCGCATTAATTCCATTGCTTCCAACGCCTTTGAAGCAGTCATCGGAGCAGCCTATCTGGATGGCGGGATTGATGCAGTGCGCGATGTTTTCCGCAACATACTTTTTCCCAGTATCGATCATTTTATACATGATGTCGAGCACAGGAATTATAAATCCCGTATTCTTGAATTGGCTCAGGCAGATAAGTTGGGTACTCCGACTTATGTGACAATCTCCGAAAAGGGCCCGCAGCACCGTAAGAAATTTACCGTGGCCGTTGAGGTTCAGGGGGTTCGACTTGGTGAAGGCCTGGGTAAAAGCAAAAAGGAAGCACAGCAGGAGGCTGCACGCATTGCCATTCCCCGGTATACGCCGGAGTTTGTTCGGGAACTTCACAGTAAGAAGGAGTAAATTCATGCCGGGTATGGTCTATTCAACAGAACAGGGGTCTCTGTGTCCTGATTGCGAAAAGCCAAAGATGAGTTGTGTCTGTAATAGTTCCACCCGGGAAGCCTTCCCGCAGAAAACTGTCATCATATCCCGGGAAACAAAGGGACGTAAGGGGAAGGGTGTTACCCTTATTTCGGGAATTGCGCAAAACAATATGGCACTGAAACTTCTGGCCCGGGAGCTGAAGACTCACTGTGCCTGCGGCGGAACCGTAAAAGACGGCGTTATTGAGATACAGGGCGACCGTCGCGATTCGGTGTATGGGTTTCTCTCCCAAAAAGGATTTACCTGCAAAAAATCAGGGGGATGACCGGTGCCCCTGGCTTTTTTGAAGGGATTTTACTATTTTCCGGTACATGTACCATTCTCTGTAACATACTACATTCCCTCAACGTCTAATGTTTTTGCCAATTACCAAGGTAGGCCTGCGAATGAATCATGGAAAAGTGCTGAAAAAATGGATCCTTCCCCTGGTGATAACTGCTGGTGCCCTTTTTATATATGCCCGGGTCTCCTCCTTCGATGAACCTCCGCGTCGTCCCCGTACGCAGGAGTCAGTGCAGCGTCTTTTGTCACAGGTAATACAGGTTGACACCCTTTCTCCCCAGATGCGCTTTTTTGGCCGTGTTCGTGCTCCCATTGAGATTGATATTGTGACTGAAGTACCCGGAAGAATTCTTGAAAAAAATTTCAATATGCAGAAAGGTGCTGACTTTTCACGGGGTGATATACTCTATGAAATTGACAGGGGGGAGGTGTATTACGATATTCGTTCCTCCCTTGAGGGTCTCAAAAACTCTCTGAGCCGTGCATTACCGGAAATTGGGCGGGATTTGCCCCAGGCCTATGATCGATGGTCTGATTTTTATTCCGCCGTAGAAGGGTTGAATCTGCCTTCTTTGCCCGAAACAGATTCAGATCGGGAAGACAGGGTGCTGACCCGTTTTCGCGTATTTCAGGAATACTATTCCATCCGCAAGCTACTCAAACGATATGGAAAACATGTCTATCGCGCTCCTTTCTCCGGGGCGGTCCTGGAGTCGTCGGTGCATCCCGCTTCCTTTGTCCAGGCAGGGGCTTCCATGGGACGGCTGGTGCAGACTGATCAGGCTTCTGTAGATCTTGGGGCATCCGCAGAAGAGCTGGACTTTCTTGCTGAGGGAATGGATGCTCATATTATAACAGCCCGGGGTGATAGTGTACGGGGCGAAGTTGAGATTATTTCCCCCGTTATTTCTCCTCACATGCAGCGTTTTTTCTTCTCCGTTGGTGTGGACGATCCCTTTGATAGCGGTATACGTATCGGTGAATATCGGGAGGTGCTCATTGTCGGCAACTCTGTATATCCGGCAACGCAGCTTCCGCGCAGCGCCCTTCAGGAAAATAACATTGTTTACTGCATAGAAAACAAAAGACTTGTTCAGCGGAGTGTCACCCTGCTGTACGGAGGTGAGGATATGGTCTATATTGGTGCAGGACTTTCTGCAGGGGATACAGTGGTGGTGGAACCTGTCAGCACCGCCATGGGGGACATGGCGGTGGAACCATTGTTTACAGGAACATCTCAGGAATGAAGCGGCTGCTTCGCTATTTTATAATCTACCCCGTGTGGGCGAACGTGCTGATGGGAACGGTGTTGTTATTCGGATATTTTTCCCTCAACCGGATTCATACGTCTTTTTTCCCCGAAGCTGAAAGCCGCAGTATCTCCCTTCGTGTATCGTACCCGGGGACATCCCCCGAGGAGATTGAAGAGTCTGTAATTCTCCCCATCGAAAACAGTCTGCGCGGCCTTGCCGGTATAGAGCGCACCACATCAACATCCCGTGAGAACAGTGGTTCTGTTCGTATAGAAGTGGCCGATCGCTACGATCCCTCCAATGTCTATGACGAGGTTCAAAATGCCCTGGATCGGGTTTCACTTCCCGCCAAAGCGGAGCGACCGGTCATTCAGCAGGATCAATTTCGCAGCCGTGCGGTGACGGTTGCCTTCTATGGTGATGGTGATGTATGGGCCCTTAAGAAGCGGGCCCAACAGTTCCGGGATGAGCTCGTATCCCGGGACGGGGTCTCCCAGGTGAGTATTACGGGAGTGCCCCGTCGGGAAATATCAGTTGAAGTCTCTGAGCGGGCCCTGCGGACATACGATCTTGATTTTGAAGATATCAGCACCGTTCTTGGGGATGCGAATATCGATGTTTCCGGCGGTGCGGTTCTCACGAACCGGGAACGGATTCTGATTCGTGCCTACGGGCGGGAAAATACTGCACAGGGTATTGGAGCCATTGTGCTGCGCAAAAATGACGGCGGCGTACTTCGGATACGAGATGTGGCTCATGTTAAGGAAAAATGGCAGGAGGAGGCGGCACGAAGATATTACAACGGACAGCGGGCGCTCATGGTGCGGGTTGAAAAAACCCTGGATGAAGATATTCTGGCCGTGGGGAGACTGGTTCGGGAACATGTTGAGGATTTTTCCCGGCGCCACGGGGAGGTTTCCCTTGCGGTGGTCTCCGATGCAACAAAACCCTTACGCCAGCGCATACAGATTCTTGTGCGAAACGGCATTGTGGGATTTATACTGGTTCTGCTGGTGCTGGGTATTTTTCTCAATGCCCGAATGTCCTTCTGGGTCGCCCTGGGTATTCCCATTTCCTTTGCGGGAATGTTTATTGTAGCCTGGCTGTGGGGAATTACAATAAATGTTATTTCACTCATGGGTATGATTATTGTTATCGGTATACTGGTGGATGATGCAATTGTGGTGGCAGAAAATATTTATCAGCGCCATGAAGCGGGGCTCTCACCGCTGAACGCAGCCCTTGAAGGTGTACAGGATGTGGCTGTTCCTGTTTTTACTGCTGTGGCAACAACGATTTTTGCCTTCCTCCCGTTCTTTTTCTTTCAGGGGCGTATGGGAAGCGTCATTTATCAGCTTGCTCTAGTGGTAATCGGAACCCTTATCTTTTCCCTGGTTGAATCATTTTTCGTTCTGCCCGCTCATTTGGCTCATTCCCAGGGGCTTGACACCCGGCACATGACATCAAAAATAAGAAAACGTTTTGATAGGGCCTATGTGTTTTTAAAGGAGCGTGTCTACGCTCCTCTTCTTTTGTGGACCCTGAAAAACAAAATACTGCTTTCAGCGCTCTGTCTTGCCTATATTCTCATAACCATCGCTCTTATCAGGGGAAAAAAGGTTGAGTTTTCGGCCTTTCCGTATACAGCAAGGGATGATGCCGCATTAAATGTTATAATGCCCACAGGTACGCGTACATCCGTTACTGATTCCATTCTTTCAGAATTGGAAGAGACTGTCTGGGAGGTAAATCGGGAGCTGTCTTCTCAACGCAATGATACAAAAAACATAATTTTGAGTATTGAACGAAGGGTGGACGCACATGAGGGCGTGCTTCAGCTTGAGTTTCTTCCGGAGCCCCATCGCGGTATTCCGGCCTATGAGCTTCAGCAAAATATCAGAACGGCCCTGGGAGAGGTAGCGGGCACCCGCGAGGTATCCTTCCGTTCCGGTCGGTGGGGGAAGGCCGTATCCATCAGTCTGCGAAGCAATGACCTGAACCGTCTTCACCGGGCGCGGGATATTCTGAAGGAAAAGCTGTCACATTATTCTGAATTAACCGACCTCAGTGATACCGATGAAGAGGGGTGGCGTGAGGTAAAGCTGAAATTACTTTCCCAGGCGTATGCAGCGGGGCTGTCCCGCAGGGATATCGCATATCAGGTGCGTAATGGGTTTTACGGACGGGAAGTCCAGCGGTTTCAGCGTGGTGAGGACGAGATTGGGTTGTGGGTACGGTATACCGATGAAGAACGGCAGTCCCTGGCAAACCTGGAAAATATGTATATTCGCGGTCGGGACAACGGCATATATCCCCTGCATACCGTGGCGGAGTATACCCTTGAACGGGGGCTTGTAGCCATTACCCATCTTGACGGGCGGCGTGAACTGCGCGTTGAAGCAGATATGGCAGATCCCGAGGCCTCTGTGGCAACAATGCTTGAACGTCTTCGACGGGAGGTTATTCCCGCAGTTTCTGCTGCCGCGGGTGATGTTCAGATATCCTTTGAAGGCCGGGAGCGTCATAATCGAATCTTTATGGACTCCCTCAAAGATTCATATCCCTTTGCAATTATTGCCATCCTGGTTATTCTTATTCTGGTCTTCCGTTCTCCACTGCAGGCAGTGATAATTTTCTGTATGATACCTCTGGGAATTCTCGGCGCAGTGTGGGGCCATTTGTTTCACGGATTTATGATCAGCCGTTTTTCCATGTTCGGGATCATTGCCCTTGCGGGGGTTATTGTCAATGACAGCATTGTTTTTATCGATCAGATAAATAAAAATCTCAAAAAGGGGTTTTCGGTTTTTGATGCCGTGGTTTGGGCGGGACAGTCGCGTTTGCGGCCCATTATTCTGACAACGCTCACCACCGTTGCGGGAATGACACCCCTGATACTGGAAACGAGCCGTCAGGCCCGGTTTCTGGTTCCCATGGCTGTGTCTATTTCCTATGGTTTGCTTTTTTCATCACTCTTTATACTGTTTCTTGTTCCGGTTTTTTTCCTCACCCTGAATAAATTACGATGGCTGGCAGCACGTACTGCTGATCCCGCTGCAACACCGGAATCGGTGGAGCCGGCGGTTCGGGAAATTGCGGCGGAAAAGGAGGCTTCCACCCTATGAAAAAACACCTCTGTATATTTATAGTGGGTATGGTATGCAGTATCAAGGCCGATACTCTTACGGTTGAACAGGCCGTAATAACAGCTCTTGAGAATAATTACGGAATACGTATTGCCCAAAGGACCACCGACCGTCTTCGTCATGACAGCCTTCTTATTCCGGGAAATTTCCTACCCCGTGTGAACGCCCGGGCCGGCGCTGAATATTCATACGGACGTGATGGTGGAGCGGTCCGCAGGGGAGGCGGTTCCACGGTCAGCGCAGGAATCCAGCTTGACTGGACTCTCTTTGACGGGTTTGAAATGTTTTATTCCCGTGATAATATTCGGTATCGCATAGCTGCAGAAGAGGAACGTTCCCGTCTGGAGGTGGAACAGACTGTTTTGCAGGTGTATTCCCGGTATTATGAGTGTGTCAATGCACTTCATTCGCGTGAGATAGTCCGCAGGCAGAAAGAGTTGACCGCAGACCAATTGGCAAAATTGCGGGCGGATTATGAATATGGTACGGTGTCCCATCTGGATGTTCTGAATCTTCAGGTTCGGCTCAACACAGATATGTCTCAGCTTGCCCAGGCAGAGCTTGATGTGGTAACTGCACAAAATAATCTGAATATTGCTTTGGGAAACCCTCCCAATACTCCCATATCTGTGGTTCGTGATACTTCGGTACCTGCCCCCGGTAAGAGTGCGGAATATTGGACAGACCGGGCCTTTGAAAACAACCGTCAGCTTCATATGCTGTCACTTTCCCGGCAGATACAAAAAACAGCGGAGGATATTGCACGGGCACGTTTGTGGCCCACCCTTTCCCTGAGCAGTTCCCACACCGAATACGGCGGTACTGAACGGTATTCCCGATTCAGCGCAGGTGTGCAGTTGAATATGCCCGTTATTGACGGTAATTCCCGTCGCCGGGACATCAGACGCGCTGCTGATGACAGCGGGATTGCCCGCCTTGAAGAGGAGCGAGAAAAAAAAATTCTGGAAGGAACCATTCATGAATTGTGGGCAACCTATGTCGCGGCATTTGAACAGGTGCGGTTTGAAGAAGACGCTCTGGAGGCTGCACGTGAAAACCGCACCCTGAGTCGGGAGTATTTTGAAGCGGGAACCCTGAGCGAACTGGCCTATCGCGAAAGCCAGATGGAGTATCTCCATACAGAGTTCCGTCTTGCCGCAGCGCGCTATCAATGCAGAATTCTTTCACTGCAGCTGAAACAACTGGCGGGGGTGGCATTTTTTTAATTCGACCAATTATCTTTGGGCGGGGTACGTTTCTTCCAATACCCTGGAGGTTGTGACCAGAAGTATATTTAACGGGGAGTATATTCAAAGGGCATAGTATGAATTTTACCGATGAACAGCACCGCATCATACATTCCACGGGCAATATCAGAATCAATGCCGTGGCCGGCTCCGGAAAAACCACCACCATCATAGAATACGCCCGGCGGCAGCCGCCAAAAAGTAAAATCCTCTACATTGCCTTCAATAAATCGGTACGGCTGGAAGCAGAGCAGAAATTTATGCAGCGGGGGCTGAGGAATGTCACCGTAAAGACAGCCCACGCCCTGGCCTTTGATGCAATTATCCGCAGAAGGGGATATACCGTGGCACCCCGGGGATACCGGGCGCATGAGATTGCGAAAATACTTCAGCTTCAGGGTACGCCGGGAAGCCATTACCCGCATATTATTGCACATCATGTCAGCAGGTTTGCAGCGTTTTTCTGTAACAGCCGGGCAGAAAAAGTACGGGAGCTGGATTATTATCAAACGGTTCATGAAGGGCGTGCCCGGGCATTTGTGCGGACACATTATGATACGATTGAGTATGAGACCCGGAGGTTTCTTGGGGCTATGGACAGTAAGCACATAGCATGCACTCACGATTTTTATCTAAAGAAATTTCAGATTATCTGCCCCGTTCTGCCCTATGACTGTATTCTGTTTGATGAAGGCCAGGACGCCTCCCCGGCAATGCTTGATGTTTTTTTAAAACAGAAGGCAACCCGGGTTATTGTGGGGGATACTCATCAGCAGATTTATGGATGGCGATTTGCGGTGAATTCTCTTGAGGAAGTTGATTTTCCAGGATATCTTCTTTCTGCAAGTTTCCGTTTTTCCCAGGATATTGCAGATCTCTCCATGGCAATTCTGCGCTGGAAAACCCATCTTTCATGTTCAGCGGATCTGTATATCCGCGGCGCAGGTGAGGCTGCGCCCGTGCAAAGCCGTGCGGTGATTGCCCGAACAAACCTCGGGCTGCTCCTTAAGGCGATGGAATATGCCGTAAACAAAGGCTTTGTAAAAAAAATCTATTTTGAAGGGCATATATCTTCCTATACCTATGCCTCCGATGGGGCCAGTCTCTATGATGTACTGCATCTCTACGAGGGTAAGCGGGAGAAAATCCGTGACCGGATTATCCGTACACTGGCAGATCTGACAGAGGTTGCGGGATATGCAAAAAAGACCGGGGATATGGAACTTGCCATGATGCATGATATTGTAAAAAAATACGGTACCCGCATATATCATATTATCAAAACTCTGCGGGAAAAACATGTGGAAGAAGGAGCAAAATCAAGCGCTGATCTTGTGTTTTCAACGGTACATCGCTGTAAAGGGATGGAGTATGACAGTGTTGAACTTGCCCGGGATTTTATTACGGAAAAAAAGATTCAGCAGGCTGTTTCGGAAAATCCCGGGGACAGGGCTATGATACATATGCTGCGGGAAGAGATTAATCTGCTCTATGTGGCGGTGACCCGAACCCGGAATCTGCTCGCTGTTCCAGATGTGTATATCCCCGCAGATATGCCGTCCTCACCACAAATACGCATACTCAAATCATCGCGTAGATTCCCCTTTGCATACAGGGGAGTGCTGTCTGGAATGCGCAGGAAAAAGAAAAAGACATATACGCAGAACCGGGACTGATTCCTGTCGAAACGAAGGCAATACCGCTGATTGTAAATTTTTCCGGGATACCGGTGGCGGGTGCCGAAGTGGAGGTTTCATGTTGTATTCCCGGTTTATTATCCCGTATACACGGCGGATTTTTGTATATTTGCCTTTTAAAAAGGCAGTCCAATGGATACAGATACATTTCAGAAGAAGATTCTTGACTATTATACCGCAAAGGGGCGCCATAACCTTCCCTGGCGCCGTGAAAGAACACCCTTTACGGCATTTCTTTCGGAGGTTATGCTTCAGCAGACCCAGGTTTTGCGGGTTGTGGAAAAATTTGAAGAATTCCGTCGCCGTTTTTCCTCCTTTGCGGACCTTGCCGATGCACCACAGGGCGATATTATTCGGTTATGGCAGGGACTGGGATATAACCGCCGGGCCCTGTTTCTCCATCGGGCGGCACAAAAAATCATAGCGGAACACGGCGGTCAGCTTCCCGAAAACTCTGACGATCTTCTTTCCCTTCCCGGCATCGGCCCTGCCACAGCAGCCTCTCTGCAGGTCTATGCCTTTAATCACCCCGTGGTGTTTATTGAGACAAATATTCGTGCCGTATTTATTTTTCACTTCTTTTCGGATAAAACATCCGTCACTGATGCAGAAATCCGTCCTCTGGTGGAAGAAACCCTGGATTACTCGGACCCCTATTCCTGGTATTCGGCGCTTATGGATTACGGTGTTATGATTAAGCGGAATTACCCAAATCCTTCCCGGAAAAGTCGTCATCATGTGAAGCAGAGTGTCTTTGCAGGATCACGGCGGCAGGTTCGGGGACGGATTCTTACCCTTCTGAGTACCACGGGGAAAATGTCTCGAAAACGCCTTGTTTCCACCGTGGATGATCACCGTGCGGCCTCTGTAATTGAAGAGCTTGTATCCGAGGGTTTTTTACGGGAATGCTCTCAGGGAGTGGAGCTTGGGTGAGTATTCTGGTGAAGATTTACAGAAACGCTCATCCAACACTGGAATTCTCCCGCTGAAACAGTACCTTAACCCCTCTGAAAAAACTGCGCTATGACTCCCATGAGGTCGTACCGGGAAGGTGATGAGAGAGTTTTCAGAGATGGGCGGCTGCTTCCAGGTGCTGTATTCCCCCGTAAGGGGTGAGGGCTGACAGTGGTATATTTTTTACTGCTGCCATGAATAGTGCCGGGATATCAGTGACTGTGCAGATGCATCTGCAGGGAATAGTGCAGCTCAGGTACCACAAAACAGGCTGTTACATGGAGATCGAAGCCACAGACAGGCCATGCACAACGGTTTTTTCAATAGCACCGTAATGCAGTTGATTTCAGGGAGCCGTCACTTGGAGGACGAATCTTCCGCGGCTTCCTGAAGCCGTTCACGCCGCTCCATTTCCTCCCGTTCAGCATCACGTATCATATCCATGGTTTCGGTGGTATCAATTTCTGTATCACTCTCTTCCCATTCTCCCGTGAGAGGGGAGTGGGGAGTCAGCAGACCGCGGCTGTAGAGATCCCATATTTCTTCGCCGTATTTTTTTCGGCCGATTCCCGGACAGATGGAGTCGAAATAGCGGGTGAGATTGGCTATGTCCCGCAGAAAGAAGTCCCGGGCACGGCCGTGGGCTGCAGCATTGACCCATTGGGGAAGGTCGATAATCACCGGTCCGTCTTTTCCCCTGAGAATATTATACTCTGAAAGATCTCCGTGTATAATACCCACACAGAGCATTGCAACCGCATCCCGCAGAAGCCGGGCGTGATAGACGGCTCCTTCCTGCGGGGTAAGGGTTACCTGTGAAAGCGGCGGGGCAATGGATCCGTCTTCATCGAGTACGGCTTCCATAAGAAGCGCACCGTCCATAAAAAAATGCGGCTGCGGTACAGAAACGCCCGCTCTTTGCAATGCAAAAAGAGCATCAACTTCGGCACTCTGCCAGGCTTCCTCCTTCACCTGCTGTGCATACTGGCTGTTTCGCTCCATGGCTCGTCCGCGCCGGCTGTTTCCGCTTTTACGTCCCTCCTGGTATACAGCCTGGTTGCGAAACCCGCGTGATGCCCGCGATTTATACATCTTAGCGCAGCAGAGTTTTCCGCCGGAATAAACCAGAAAGACATCCGCTTCTTTTCCGCTTTTGAGGTTCTGCACAACCCGGTCTATTAGGCCCTCTTCCATCAGCGGAGCAAGGCTTTTGGGTATTTTCATTTGTATCCTTTATTTATTTGAACCTCAAAATATATGAAGTCTTCGCTGAAAAGATGTGTGAAAGGCAATCAGGATCACATGGGTGGTCATTGTTCTGAATTCAGGTTTTGGCCACCACCTATGGGCCGGGTATTGCGGGCGCAATTTTTGTAAGCGGCCTGATATGAAAATCCCGAAAGCGCACCGGTGACTGCATATGCCTTTTGCGAACAAATTCAATCTGTTTTTTATTT
>JBNJEI010000055.1:0-16291 GCA_051745755.1 Fibrobacterota bacterium | reverse complement strand
TAGGAGCGACGTTTCGACCGCTCTCCTGCCAGGATCCGATAGACTGAACTGACGGACAGATTGAATCTGTCCGCAATTCGGTCGGCCCGTACCCCCTGCTTATACAGGGCCCGAATACGCCTGTTCCGGGGTGCCCGATTGGGCTCCCAGGCAGGAATATTGTAGCGCTTCCGCAATTTGTAAATGGCCTGACGACTCACCCCGTAGAAGGATGCAATAGCCCGGTCGCTGTGATATTTATTCTGCAGGTTTACAAGCTGATCGCGGGCTATGCGCTTCATGAACCGCTCTCCCTCACAGAGGGCCGTGAAACCTTGGTAACCGCGGATATATCCCGCAAATCCTTTTTCAGCTTAAAGAGAAGATCTCTATTGTATACAGAAAGTTTTATCTCCGCCCGCGCATATGACCCGGTTGTGGTAAAATCAATATCCTTAATTTCCAAACGATATGCACCAAATACTGCGACAATATCACCGATAAGATTCTTTCGGCTTTGCCCTTCCACGGTTATATGGGCTATGCTTTCTTTTTTATGCTCAGAATCCTCCCACAGAAGATGGACCGCCCGTATGGGATCTTTTTTAAAGAGGGCCGCTGTGGGACAATCATGACGGTGCACGGAAATACCGCGGCCATTGGTGATAAAACCGATAATATCATCACCGGGAATAGGGTGACAGCACGATGCAAAACGAACCATAGTGGTATTCATTTTGCTGATTACAATACTGTTACGGCGATTTTTACGGGTGGAGGGATTTTGGTCAAAGACTTCTTTTTTCGCCCCCACACGGCGACTGATAAAATCAACAATATCCAGAGACAGCTGTGTTTCAGCGGCAACCTTTTCAAAAAGCTCTTCTTCGCTTCTTACGGAAAACTCTGCAAACACATCGGGAAAAAACTCTTCCAGATCGCTGTGCAGACGAAGCTTGGAGTATTCACTGAATAACAGCTGTTTCCCAATGGAAACCCGATCCTTTTTTTCCACTTTCCGCAGCCAGCTTTTTATCTCTGAGCGAGCGCGGGGGGTCTTAACATCATTAAGCCATTCAATATTGGGCTTGCGGTCAAAGGAATGCAGCACTTCAACAAGATCACCATTCTGTATCACCGTATCGGGTTTTTCGATATGTCCGTTAATTTTGGCCCCGATGCAGTGCAGACCGATCTCTGTATGAATTGCAAAGGCAAAATCTATTACGGTGGCTCCCTTGGGGAGAATAATCTTTTCGTTCTTCGGTGTTCTCACCGTAATATCGCGTTGTTTAATATCAATCTTAAAGAACTCAAAAAACTCCGTGGAATCAGAAAGCTCTTTCTGCCATTTTACCAGATTTTTAAGCCATTGCACTGCATTGCTGTCACCAATAGGGGTGTTTTTGTACCGCCAGTGTGCAGCCACCCCTTCTTCGGCGTGGTGATCCATCTCCCGTGTCCTGATCTGAACCTCAACAATTTTACCCTTATACCCACCCACTGTAGTATGAATGGCCTGATAGCCGTTGGATTTGGGAGAAGCGATGTAGTCTTTAAGTTTATACGGCACGGGAGGCCAGAGCGAGTGGACCAGCCCCAGTATTCTGTAGCAGTCTTCCGTGGTATTGCAGATAATACGTATGGCCAGAAGGTCAAATATTTCGTTATAGGGTATACGGCGGTTCTGATTTTTTTTGTAGATGCTGTAATAGCTCTTGCTTCTGCCGAAAACCTCCGCCTCGATTTTATTTTTTTTTATGTGCTTATCAAGAATTTTCCTCAGGGTTCGAATTAATTCCTGGCGGCTTGATTCACTTTCCGAGATTCTCGCAACCACCTCCCGGTATTTATCCGGATAGAGGTGCTTAAAGGCCAGATCCTGAAGCTCGGCCATCATGCTTCCCATTCCCAGACGAAGCACAAGGGGCACATATATATCCAGGGTTTCGCGGGCAATGCGCTCTTTTTTCTCCCGGGGCATATAGGCCAGCGTTCGAAGATTATGAAGGCGGTCGGCAAATTTGATAATAATAACCCGAATATCCTCAGCCGCCGTAAGCAATACCTTTCGATAGGTTTCCACTTTACGGAAATGTTTATTTTCCTCATGCACCGAGGTAAGCTTTGTTACGCCGTCCACGATAAGCGATACCGATCTGCCGAACTCCCGTTCAACATCATCCTTTGTAAATGCCGTATCTTCAATAACGTCGTGCAGAAGAGCACTAACCACCCCCGTGGTGCCCATGCCCTGCTCAGCACAGATAAGGGACACTTCAAGGGGGTGAATGAAATAGGGCTCCCCGGATTTCCTGAACTGCCCCTCATGGGCGTTCCAGGAAAAATAAAAGGCCTTCTCAATTTTTCGGTAATCAAGGTCGGAGGATATTTTATTCAACCGACGTATGTATGACTTCTTAGCCGCATCCAGATTGCTGAAATCATGGGTCATACAGTTATTCATCCACCAGTTTGGATTTCTCTTTCTTCAGCTGGCTCAGCTTCGACTCAACCTCTCCCAGCAGGAATTTCAGCTCAGCGGTTTTTTCTATGGCAGAAAGAATTTCTTTTTCATCGCCCTTAAGATTTGAGATCTGTGCGGAAAGATCTTCCACCAAAAGCTCCAGATTATTATATTTCTTTTCCGCTTCAGTGATGGTCTTTTCCTTATCATCCAGTATGGATATTCGGCCTTCAATATCTTCCAGAAGCTTCGCCGCACCTTCAGTGCTGTTTTTGATATTTTCTATCTGTTCGGTTTTATCTTCAATATATTCGATATCATCGTTGATTATTTTGATAACATCATGGAGCTTGGCAATCTCCTCATTAGCCTGGTCAATCCGCGCAAATCCCTCATCAATACTGGAGATTCGGTATTCGATATCACTGACAACGGTTTCAACATTATCTATTTTCTGATCAACGGAATCTATACGGCTGGAGCGAAGGGATATCTGCTCCATCTCGTTGCGCAGATCCGTCAGCATATCTTTCACCCTGCTGACCCGCTCTTCAGCCTCATCAATATCCTTTTTCTCCTTTTCAATCTTACGGAATTGCTCCTGATGCATATCAAGGGTATCTTCAAATTTCTTCTCCGTCAGTGACACCTTGCCGTCAAAATCGGAAATCTGTTTTTGAAAATTATCAAGCCCGCGCTCTGAATCCTTCATAAGGGATTTAATGGCATTACTCATCTCATTGAGCTTTTCCTTTTCGCTGTTTATGGCAACCTTCTCCTGCCGAAGATTGTTCAACAGATTCTGGGCTTCGATGGAATGTCCCGAAAGGGAGGATATTTTCTGCTCTATCTTTGAAACATTCTCCCGTTCCCTGTCAATGGCCTGAATTTTCATATTTACGTCGCCGAGAAGATAATTGAGCTGATCCAGACGTTTTTCCGTCTTTTCCACCATGCTCTGACGCTCAAGCTGGACATCAATCCGGGAATCAATATCCTCAACCATAAGGTCCAGACTGTCAATCTTTCTCCCCACTTCATCCACGGCAGAGGATTTCTCATTAACCACGGCAATACGGTCCTTCACGGAGTCTGAGATAATCTGGAGCTCATCAAACCGCGAGGATAAAGATGACAACTCCTGCTCTCGCTCGGAAAGCTCAACGGCCTTTTTATTTAATTTATCTTCCTTGCGCTCAAGCTCAAGGCTGATTTCAAAAAGATCGTCCATTTTATCCTTGAGAATATCAAGCTCCTCGCTTTTGGCAAGCAATTGTTTTTTGTCCTTTGCAACACCGGAGACCTTATTGTCAAGGAGCTCTATCCGTGCTTCAATATCGGAGAGATCCTCCACACGCTCTTCATATTTACGAAGATTGGCATCAAGGGAATTCACCCGATCGGAAATTTCATCGTAGACAGCAAGTTCATTTTCCGTGTTTTTTATTCGCTGTTCCACCCGGTCAAGATTTTTTTCATAGTCCAGAATTTTATTCCGGCTTTCGTCAATCCGCTCCTTATGCTTGATAATGGTATCCGCCGTGGTCTTGGTATTTTTTGCCACATCGGAGAGCTCATGAATCTCGTGCTTCACAGAATCCACGTATTTGCTTTTTTCCAGAATCAGCTCGACCTTGCTGTCAAACTCTTCACGAATGGAATCAATATTAGCAATCTTTGATTTTGACTGTTCAAAGAATTTTTTAAACTTGCGCACTTCCTCTATGGCTTCCCGACTGTCATAAAAAAGTGAGTCCAGACGGGAAATATTTTTGTCGATACTGGTGATCTTATCCTGCTTTTCCTCCAGGTGCTTCAGATCACTCTCAAGCTTCCAGGTGAGGGTATTAAGCTGACCATTCATTTCCGTTGCCTTTTCAACCACCACCTGCTGCCGCTTTAGCCCCTTAATTTTCCCGTCGATATGCTCAACCAGAGCATTCAGCTTTTCTGTTTTCTCACGGGTGAGCTGATACTGCCCCACCTCTTTTCGCAAAACTTCAAGTTCTGATTTCAGCATATCCGCCTGGCCGCGACCACCGGCAAGAACACGTTCCAGCTCTTCTTCTTTGCGATTGAGCTGCTTGATGCGGCTCGAATTCTCTTCCAGGGACCCGCTTATTTCAGCAAAGGTTGTCTCAACCCGGCCAAACTCCTCAAGAAGTGCCGAGACCACTCCGTCCCTGTCTCCGGATTCCTCAAGGAGCGTATTCAGCTTGGTAATTGCATCTTCAAGATGGGAATCTTCAGTTTTTACGGCCTCAATCTTCTGAACAATAGCAGAGGTTTCCTCTTTCAGCTCTCCAATGGATTTTTCAAGCTGCTGCACATTCTGTGCATCCTTTTTGGTGGTTTCAATGTCTCCATGAAGGGATGTAAGGGTGGAGAGTATTTCATCTTTATTGTGTAAAAACTCCTCAAGAGCTTTTTTGGTTTCCCCGGCATCGGCTATGGACTGCTGCAATTCCTCTACCATGGGAAGAAGCTTCTGCCGCTCCTCAAGAAACCGGTCATAAAACTCTTCAAATTTTTCTATCTCTCCCGTGAGTGCTTCTGCCACCACCGAGGGATCTTTCATATTCTGCTTAAAGAAATCAGAAAACATAGTCTACTCCTGACTGATTAACCGGAAATCTCTGTGATAATTTTCCAATTATCTTCCGTCTTACGCACTGATAAGGTTTTTGGAGCCACGGACCTGAAAACGTCGGATTCGTATACCTGCCGAAACTCTACTGTTGCCGAGGTATCTGTAAGATTATCTATGGTTAAGGAATCAATGGCGATGGAAATTTTGCTGTACCGCTCAAAGGTTGCCGCCTTATGTTTCTTCCAGCTTTGCCAGGTATGCCCCGGAGCTGAAAACCGCGAAGTATCGTAAAACCGGCGATAGGTAACCATATCCATCGACTCCCAGGCATCTTTCCATGATTCAACAAAACGCGAAAAGAATAATCGAAGGGTATCCCGTTTCTGCTGAAGGGCTAATTCCTCATCATTTTTATTTAAAATATACTGTCGCTCCGCAATAATCTTCTCAAGATCAACAATTTCTTCAAAATTCATCCCTCCCCTGTCATGAATAACCACGGGAACAAGAGTATCCTCATGAATGGCATTGTATAATTTTTTTATATTGTCGTTATGAAGCGCCAGGCATCCTTTTGTTTCTATGGGAAATTCATCCGGGGCAGTGCCGTGAATCCATATACCGCTCCCCGTTCTCCCGGCAGCACTGTCATGGCGGTTGGGATAATTCAGTACCAGGGAATAGGGACCATACATTTGATGCAGTCTGTTTCCATTCTTTTTTTGTACAATAAAATAAATCCCCTGGGGAGTACGCAGATCCCCTTCGCGATTTTTCATTCCCGGCCGCGATCCCGATGCTATGGGAAAAGCCCTGATATGATTCCACACAAAATCCGTACGCCGAAACAAATGCAGTACCCGATCATTTTTATCGGCTACAAGAAGAGAGGAAAAATCCTCTCCCTGGGTCCTGAAGCTGTTTCTCTGCAGGGGCATGTCCTCCTGTTTCTCCCGGGAAAACGCCCCGGTCTCCTGTTGCTCCACAGAGTCAGGATCATCCACAGAATCACTTTTTTCTTCCGGGGTGGCCCTCTTCTCTGCAATGGAGGAATCTTCTCCATCGGAAGGCCTCCGGGGAGCGCCAATACCGGGCAGGGATATCTCAAGGGATACGAGGAAGTAGATTCCAAAGATACCCAAAACAGCTCCGGGTATAATAAGCAGGGCACGGGAAAACAGGGCCGGCCGCTGATCATAGGCCTTACGTATCTGTCGCTTACTCAGAGTTATCTTGAAATTATTTTCAATTTTCTTTATCTGAAGCAAAACTCTTCGCAGAATGCTCTTCATCTTTCCCATTCGTCCTTTTTTATTTGTATTCCTCTCACATCATTTCGCAAAGGATTCTGCAGCAGGGGCAATATCC
This sequence comes from Fibrobacterota bacterium, assembly GCA_051745755.1. Classification (GTDB taxonomy): domain Bacteria; phylum Fibrobacterota; class Chitinivibrionia; order Chitinivibrionales; family Chitinivibrionaceae; genus Chitinivibrio. The sequence goes on along the minus strand of JBNJEI010000055.1, from coordinate 9,887 downwards.
TGAAAGCTCAGCCGGCTCTCCCGTATGTGCATATTGATATAGGGAAAACCGGGCCCTGGCCCAAATCCCACCCGCGCGGGTGCAGCAACACTGCACAGCATAAGACGCAGTTTTCTGCTGTCCCGGCCATCACGGCATACAACCATATCATAGGCAGTATGTGACAATTTCTGAAGCATTTCCCTGAAATCTGTCGTAAAAAATGCTTCTTCAATGTCATAACTGTATATATTGTTAAATACTCTTTCATATTTTTCAAGGTTTAATTCAGATTCACAGACACAGTCAACAATCAGCGTGTTCTGAATTCGGCGCAACTGACGGATATCCTCAAGAGCATGCTCCGGATTATTTCCTGACAAAATATAAAATACCCGCCGGGAACCACCCAAAGCATCACTGAAACTCACCTTTTTTTGGTGGCGAAATACAAAAAGATAATCCCAAAGGGAAACAATTTTTTTTCCCGCCAGAAATCTTATAGCCAATAGGATTCGATCCATACACACCATACTTTGAAAAAATATTAAAAATCATTGGACACAGACCATTTGGAAATATATAATATGTTTTAAATTAAAAAGAAATTATAGATTCAGGTATATTGAATGGAAAAAAAGACACTGCATACTGTTTTGGAACTACTTCTCTATCTGGCGATCTACGCTGTTCTGCTTATACAGGGAACAACTCTCCAAGAGGAAACAACTACGCTTATCAGCTCACTTTTAACTGGTGTGTCATATATTGCCGCCCTTACCATCATCCTGCTTTTGGGGATATGGCCCCGGGCTGTTGACGCGCTTCGGACGGCAGCCATTTCCTTCATTCTGCTTTTTATCTTTTACCTTTTTTCAAATCCCGCAGAAGACATTTCAGCTCACGCAGCGCTTTTGGCGGTACTTACCATGGTATTCTCTTCACGGGGCAATCCTGCCATATGGCTGATAAGCCTGGGAATGAATACGGCATTCTTAGTTCATGCCCACTATATTGATGACCGCATATTCTTCTCCCCCGGTGTGTTTATCGCTCTTATTACGGGACTCTCCTGTACTGCCTTTCTGTCATCCTTATCCAAGGTACGCAGTGAAAAAACAGACTGGGAAATATCAAAAAAAGAAGAGGTACTGAAAAGCAGAAAAACAATGTCCGATGAGACAGAGGAAATAATCACACGGGAAAAAGAAGAAAAAAAGAAGGCCCATGATTATGATATTAAAAATAATGATGCCATAAAAAAACTCATTTCCAAGGAAATGGACGATGTTGTGTATTTTGTGGAACGCATTTTTCACCCCCACACAACCATTGCCTTTGTCTATGACTCACAAACATCGGACAATAAGAGGAGCCTCTCCATTTACTCTGCAAAATCGCGGAGTATGAACATCAACCATGACGTACGTATTGTCGAAGGCGCCGGGATTATCGGTGAAGTAGTAAAAACCGGCCAGCCCTTCATCAGCGGAAATCTTACCCTGTACAATAAGGATATCGGCTACTATAAAGGTAACGAAGCCCTGCAGTTCCTTGTGGCCGTCCCCATAATTTCACGAAAGAAAGACTTTCTCGGAGTCCTTGCAATGGATTTTAAGGAGAAAAGCGTGTTCCGTGAACACCACAAGGATGCAATATTTCGTTTTGCAAAAATAGCCGCAAGCCTCCTCACAAACATACATCTTCGACGCAAAGAGCAGGAAAACGCCGCGCGGTTCCACCTCTTTTATGAAACATCGCGGAACATTTCCGGTACCAACAATAATATTGATATTCTCAAACATATTCTTTCCGCCATCAGAAAAACCGGCAATATTTTCAGAACCACCGCAGTCGCCTATTTTCCCGAAAACGACACCTACAAAATTGTCGCCGTAAACAGCGACAACAACGAGATTGTGGCAGGATTCACCTTCCCCGCATCACAGTCTATAGTGGCATCAACCCTCACCAAAAACGCCATAGAATATGTCTCGGATTATACCGAAATCCGTACGCAGAAGTCAATCTACGCAAACGGGGAAAACCTGAACAAACAGATCAAGTCCGTCCTTGCAATCCCCTTTCGCAATACCGGCACCAACTACCGCATCGTCATTGTGGCAGAAAGCACGGAAAACAAGCTTTTTAATGACAGGGATTACCGGGAAAACGTCAATACCCTGGTCAAAAACGGCAGCACGGCATACGAAAAGGCCATCCTCTACCAGCAAATGCAGCTTCAGGCAACCACTGACGGGCTCACCGGACTGGTCAATCACCGCACCTTTCAGGAACACCTCCATGATCATATTCTGCGAAGCCACCGATACCAGCGCAAACTGTCTCTCCTTCTTATGGATATTGACCATTTCAAGAACTTCAATGATACCTACGGCCACCAAGTGGGGGATCTTGTTCTGAAAACCATATCAAAATGCCTGCGCAGAAGTGTTCGATCCAGCGATCTTGTTGCCCGGTACGGCGGTGAGGAATTTGTCGTCATCCTTCCCGAAACCGATGTTCCAAACGCCCATAAAATGGCTGAACGAATCCGGCAGAATATCGAGAAGGAAATAATTGTCAATAATGATAAGAAACTTCGGGTAACCGTCAGTGTTGGGGTTGCCACCCTGGATGAACACGCCTCGGCGAAATCCAAACTCATTGAAGCTGCAGACACGGCAATGTATTTCTCCAAGGAAAACGGACGAAACCAGGTCACAGTGTACAACGCAAAAATGGAAGGTACAAATGCGGATTCATAATCGGGAACCCCTGGACTTTCCCGTTGTCTTCTTTCTGGAAGACGAACCCAAAAGCCACGAGGGTCGGATACACAATATCTCCGCCGGGGGCCTGGGCCTTATTGCTTATGACGCACCCACTATCGGTGATGAAATCCATATTCCCATTCCCATAAATAATGCCGAAATCATCCTTCACGGGGTTATTGTACGACGGGATTTCCAAGATAACGAAACACGTATTGTGGGAGTTTCACTGGAACCTGAGTCACAAAAAAATGCTGAGAGAATAATTCACATCCTCTCCTATGCAAAACAATACCGTGAGGATGTAAAAGCCCTTGAGGGACGCGATATTTCACTTTCCGATGCAGCACGGGAGTGGAGTTCTACGCACCCGCTGTAGAACGCTGCATCAAATATGCCACTTCTCCGTCTTTTGTAAGCGGTATAATGCAGTCACGATAAAATGCTGCCAAAGACTCCGGATTAAGCTTTCGACGCACCCGCGGATCGGATACTTTCTGTATATGATCCACTTTCTCCCGAATCCTTTCAATAATCGCATCTTCAACGGGTTTTCGGGTCAAAAGCGCACGAATTTCTGCAGCTTTTTTTTCAGCAGCAGGGGCATCATAGATTTTAGGATTGTCACGGTATTTGGCCTCGGCAACAAAGAATGCCCCGTAATGGACCCGTCGTGAAATAGCCTGAAGCAAGGCAATATCAAGCTCTACGGTGGTGCCGTATTCCCCGTCATCGTGAACGGATATGGTGCGGTGAATAAAATCAAGATAGGCCGTTTTTATGGCTGCTGTGAGATTTATGCGATTGAAATCCGGAATAATCAGCCCTTCATCAGCTGTTTCCCTGAGAGAAACTGCCGGCGCGGGGAGATTATCAAAAAAGGGGCGCTCCTCCGCGATCTGAAATCGTCCCAGAACCGCATCGGTCTCTTCGGCAAATCGATGTTTATAATCCAGAAGGGAATCGGTGCTGCTCCATTTAAAGGAAAACTGCCCCGCCCTGTAAACCGCATCATTTACGGCATACTGAAATCGGTCAATACAGCGGAAAATAATCGTTTCTTCAAGGGATTCAAGTTTTTCCGCAATTTTTTTCAGGTCAAATTCCATGGTGGCATACCCTTTCCCCAACACGCAGGTTTTATAGCTGTGAAGGGTAAATATACCATAGGTTCAGGGGCGAAGAAACACTTTTTTTAATCCACTCTCCAGCATCAGTTCCTGAAGATATTTCATATGGTCCGGTGACGGTGCAGAAATGCCTTTGAGCTCATAGGCATGGCCCAGACTCTTCCATTTATGCTCCCCCAGGGTGTGATAGGGCAGAAGCCAAACCTCTTCAAGGCAGGAAAAATCCTGAAGAAAACCTGCCAGATCCCGTACCCCCGCCGCATCATCGGAATACCCGGGAACCACCACATACCGCACCTGAAAGGGAATTGCATTTTTTTCAAGGTATTGGGCACATGCACGGGTTTTTTCATTTCCCGCTCCGGTGATTTTCCTGTGCTGAGCACTGTGGATATGCTTTATATCGAGCAATACCAAATCGGTTGCGCCCAATACCTCCCGGACCGGTGCAGTAAGGGCCACAGCCCCGGAGGTATCCAGGGCTGTATGAATGCGGTTTTTTTTGCAGAGGCGAAGAAATGATGCCAGATTGTGCGCCTGGCACAGTGGCTCGCCCCCGCTGACAGTAACCCCGCCCCCGGATGCATCATAGAACGTGCGGTATTTCAGCACCTCCCGCAGCAATTCGCCGTGGCTGTGCAGGGGCGGCTTTTGCTCCCACATATCGCGGTTGTGACAGTATTTGCACTGGAGATTACAGCCCTGAAGAAACAAAACCGTTCGAATACCGGGGCCATCGAGGGTCCCCATGGTTTCCATGGAATGAACAGCAAGTGTCATTGTATTCTCCGGGCTGTAATGGTTAGATAGTACTGTGAAACGTCCGTCGTATCACATCCAGCTGCTGCTCCCTGGTCAATTTAACAAAATTAACCGCATATCCCGAGACCCGAATGGTCAGCTGGGGATATTTTTCCGGATTGTCCATGGCATCATAGAGCATTTCCCTATCAATAACATTAATATTGATATGATGACCGTTCTGCATAAAATATCCGTCAAGGAGGCCAGTAAGATTGCTGCGCCGCCGGTCTGCATCCATACCAAGGGATGCGGGCTCTATGGAGAAGGTATAGGATATGCCGTCCTGGGCAAACTCGTAGGGAAGCTTTGCCACGGAGGCCATGGATGCCACGGCGCCCTTCTCATCGCGCCCATGCATGGGGTTGGCTCCCGGTGCAAAGGGTTCACCCTTTTTCCGCCCGTCCGGGGTATTCCCCGTCTTTTTTCCGTACACCACATTGGACGTAATGGTCAGAATGGACATGGTGGGTGTGGAATTGCGGTACGTTGCATTTTTTCGAACCTTATCCATAAAGGTTTCCACCAAATCCGAAGCGATACTGTCCACGCGGTCATCATTATTGCCGAATTTGGGATATTCCCCTTCTATTTTATAGTCTACCACATACCCCGCAGCATCACGAATTGTTTTCACCCGGGCATATTTTATGGCCGATAATGCATCGGCACAGACAGAAAGACCGGCAACACCGCAGGCCATGGTACGAAATACATCTCTGTCATGGAGAGCCATCTGCAGGGCTTCATAATTATATTTATCGTGCATATAATGAATAATATTGAGGGCATTGACATATAAATTGCTGATCCAGTCCAGAAAATAATCGAACTTTTCAATAACCTCGTCATAGGACAGATATTCGGACTGAATGGGCTCAAATTTCGGCCCCACCTGAAGGGAGCTGATTTCATCCCGTCCCCCGTTTATGGAGTAGAGCAGCGCCTTGGCAAGATTGCACCGGGCACCGAAAAACTGCATCTGCTTCCCCGTTCTCATGGCGGACACACAGCATGCAATACTGTAGTCATCCCCCCAGTAGGAACGCATAAGATCATCGTTTTCGTATTGTACGGAACTGGTATCGATTGAAATCTGTGCCGCAAAGTCCTTAAACCCCGCAGGGAGGTTTTTGGACCACAACACGGTGAGATTCGGCTCCGGAGCGGGGCCGAGATTATACAGCGTCTGCAGCATGCGGTAACTGGTCTTTGTTACCAGTGAGCGCCCGTCAACCCCCATGCCCCCCACAACTTCCGTTACCCATGTGGGATCACCGGAAAAAAGCTCATTGTATTCCGGGGTGCGCAGAAACCGCACAAGACGCAGTTTCATAACAAAGTGATCGATAATTTCCTGTGCAGCCTCTTCGGTAAGCCTGTTTTCAGCAATATCCTTTTCAAAATAAATATCAAGGAAGGTTGATAACCGACCGATGCTCATGGCTGCTCCGTCCTGCTCCTTAACCGCCCCGAGATAGCCAAAATACGTCCACTGCACGGCTTCCTGTGCAGTGTGCGCCGGCCGGGTGATGTCAAATCCGTAGGAGTGAGCCATGCGCACAAGTTTTTTCAGCGCAGTAATCTGGCTCTGGGTTTCCTCCCGGGCCCGGATTGCTTCTTCGGTGAGCACCGCCGTTTTCAGTGATTTTTTCTCCTTTTCCTTTTCGCGGATCAGCAAATCAACTCCGTAGAGAGCCACACGGCGGTAATCACCGATAATACGTCCCCGGCTGTAGCCGTCGGGGAGCCCTGTAATAATACCTGCCCGGCGGGCATTGCGAATTTCTTCGGTATAAGCGGAAAACACACCATCATTATGGGTGGTACGGTAGCGGGAAAAGGTTTCACGGATATCATCACTGAGAGTATATCCGTAGGATTTACAGGCCTTTTCGACCGTACGGACACCGCCAAAGGGCATAACCGCCCGTTTCAGGGGAGCGTCGGTCTGGAGGCCGACAATAACCTCGGCATCCTTATCGATGTATCCGGGTTTAAAGGCATCCACCCCGGCTACATGCTCTGTATCAATATCGTAGGTTCCTCCCCGCCGGGTCTCCTCCGCAATAGAGCTGCAGACACGCTCCCAGAGCTTTTTTGTGGTATCCGTGGGAGCCGAAAGAAAGGATTTATTACCCCGATATTCCGTATAGTTTTTCTGAATAAAATCGCGAACATCTATTCGTTCATTCCAGTGTCCCCAGGTAAATGAGGAATATTTTTCAGTTTTTTCTTCTTCTGTCATCATGGTTGTTTTCAACATAACACACCCCTTTGCTTCTCTCTAAAAATAGAATATGAAGCACCGTATCAGTTCATTTTTTATAATTAGTCCTCCCCGGCAGCCATACCGGAGAGGACTGGATGCTATTTGGTTTTCCCAAAGGCCCGTGTATACATTTCCCGTATCTCAGACATAAGGGGATACCGCGGATTTGCACCGGTACACTGATCGTCAAAGGCATCCTCAGTCATTGATTCAAGAGCAGCGGTAAAATCCTTTTCGGAAACACCCGCCTCTGCCAATGTACCGGGTATATTAAGTTCCTTTTTGAGGGTCTCAATTTTTTCGATCAGTTTTTCAACCAATTCACCATCGCTTTTTCCGGTCAATCCGACATATCGGCCGATGCGGGCATATCTCTCCACAGCTTCGGGATGTCTGTACTGAGAAAAGGTACCCATCTTCCGCGGTGCATTTGTCGCATTGAAGCGAATCACCTCCGTAATAAGCAGTGCATTTGCCAGTCCATGGGGAACACCGAACCGGGCACCCAGCTTATGCGCCATGGAGTGACACACCCCCAAAAAGGCATTGGCAAAGGCCATGCCCGCCATATTGGATGCATGGTGTACCTTTTCCCGGGCTACCATATCTTCAGCTCCTTTGTGGTAGGCACGGGGAAGGTAGTCAAACAGAATCCGCACCGCTTCCAGGGCAAGAGGAGAGGTAAAATCCGTTGCCAGGGTGCTGACAAAGGCCTCCAGGGCGTGAGTCAGGGCATCAACCCCGGAATACGCCGTCAGAGCCGGAGGCATATCAGCAGCCAGATCGGCATCGACAATAGCCATATCGGGAGTAAGCTCATAATCGGCGATTGGATATTTCTGCCCCGTCTCTTCATCGGTTATTACCGCAAAGGGAGTAACCTCAGATCCGGTACCGCTTGTGGTGGGTATGGCAACAAACTCTGCCTTGTTACCCAGGGACGGAAATTTATATACCCGTTTCCGGATATCCATAAACCGCATGGCAAGATCACGAAAGTCTATTTCCGGATGTTCATACATAAGCCACATTATTTTGGCGGCATCCATGGGAGAGCCACCGCCGATAGCAATAATCACATCGGCATCAAAGGCTCTCAGCTTTTGAGCTCCATCCCGGGCACAGGCAAGGGTGGGATCCGGTGCAACATCGCTGTAGACTTCATAGGTAATATCCAGGCGACGCAATTTTTTGAGAAGAGTATCGCAATACCCGTTTTCATGGAGAAAGCGATCCGTCACCACGAAGGCCTTCTTTTTGTCCGCCAGATCGTCCAGGGCAACCTCAAGAGCCCCGCGTTTAAAATACACCTTCTTCGGCACCTGAAACCACAACATATTTTCCTTCCTTACGGCAATGGTTTTTACATTCATCAAGTGCTTGGGCCCCACATTGTCACTCAGGGAATTCCCGCCCCAGCTTCCGCAGCCAAGGGTTAGGGAAGGGCTGAGATTGAAGTTATAGATATCACCGATGGCACCATGACTGGCGGGGGTATTTATAAGCGTCCGTCCCGTCTGCATTTTTGCGCCGAATTCCTCTATACGCCGGGCATTTGCATCGGCTGTGTAATATGCAGAGGTATGACCCAGGCCGCCAAGATTTATTAACGCGGCAGCAGTTTCAAAGGCTTTCTGATAATCCTTTGCACGATACATCCCCAGAACGGGAGATAATTTTTCATGGGCGAAGGCCTCTGTGTCATCTATTCGCGTCACCTCACCCACCAAAACCTTGGTATGCCCGGGAACACTCACCTGTGCCCTCCGGGCAATGTCTGCCGCGCTCTGACCGACAATTTCCGGGTTGAGTCGACCATTGACAAACAGTGTTTTGGCCACCTTTTCAGCCTCATCCTTTGTAAGAATATATGCCCCCTGTGCGGCAAACTCCTTTTTAACCTTTTCATACACCGGGGAAACAATAATAACAGCCTGTTCAGACGCACAGATCACACCGTTATCAAAGGTTTTACTCATAAGCACGGAACTTACGGCCATTTCAATATCAGCTGTCTCGTCAATGACCACGGGCGTATTTCCCGCGCCAACCCCCAGAGCAGGCTTTCCACTGGAATATGCCGCCCGCACCATACCCGGTCCGCCCGTAGCAAGAATGGCAGCAATATTCTCATGCTGCATCAGAAAAGAAGATGTCTCAAGGGTGGGTTCATCAACCCAGGAAATAATATCCGCCGGAGCCCCGGCCTTTACCGCCGCATCACGTACGATCTGTGCAGCATGAATTGTGCATTTTTTTGCCCGTGGATGGGGAGAAAAGATAATACCGTTTCGTGTTTTGAGGGCAATCAGGGATTTGAATATTGCCGTGGATGTCGGGTTTGTTGTGGGAATAATCCCTGCAAGAACCCCCAATGGCTCCGCTATCTTTACGATTCCCGCCGCATCATCCCGGTCTATTTCATCACAGGTTTTGAGCGTTCGAAATTTGTTGTAGACCATTTCGGAGGCAAAATGATTCTTGATCACCTTATCCTCCATGACACCCATACCCGTCTCCGCCACGGCTTCCTTTGCCAGCTCAATACGTGCATGGTTTGCCGCCATGGCTGCTTCAAAGAAAATCGTGTCCACCTGCTCCTGAGAAAATTCGGCAAAACGCTGCTGCGCCTTCCGCACCTTCTGTATTGTTTTTTCCACCGCCGCAACCCGGGCGTTTGTTTTTTCTGTCTCCTGTACTGCAGCCATATCTGCCTCCAATTTAAGTGATTTTATTCACGAAGTGTTTTTAAAACACCACTAAAGCTCATCATTAAACAAAATATATACTATACGCACTTTTTTTCACAAGACAAAAATGCATATTTGGTGATTTTTTTCACTATAAACCCGTAGACTGCCATAGTTTGCTGGTTATAAACATCTTATGCCAGTAAATACCGGTTCTGAAAACAGACATTTTTCTATTAAC
>JBNJEI010000054.1:0-16596 GCA_051745755.1 Fibrobacterota bacterium | reverse complement strand
GGTAGGGGCGGGATGGATACTTGTTTTTGGCGTTACGGCGGCGGTTTTCGGTTTTTCCCCGCATGTGGGGATGATGCTTGTTGTATTGGCCGGAGAAAGGGGTACAGAAGAAGGATCGGCAAAAATTATCTGGCGGATTACCCGTCGCTTCCCCCGTCTGATAAGCCTTACGTTTCTGCAGGTTGCAGGCCATGGTATATTGACCGTACCTCCTATGGGTATTCTTGCCATGCTTTTTACCCATTTTTCTGGAGGATATGATGTGTATTATGTGATACGCACTCACCCCCGTGAGTTGTGGTTTTTTTGCCGGAGCATTTGTACTCTGTGCAATTGGGCCGGGTATCAATTCCTGGTTGTATCTTAGCTGGCTTCTTGCACTTCCCCTGATGATAATTGAGGGATATTCGCCCCGAAGGGCTTTGAGTAAAAGTGTGCGCCGTACACGGCAAAGTAAAAGAAATATGGTGGGTATTGTGTACGGAGCAGCGCTTTTGGTGGCGGGTATTCCTCTGGCCGTTTCCATGGCTATGGAGCATATGGGCGGGATGGTTATCTCCTTCTTACCTGAGGTCTATGTCATTCTTGTTCCCGTTATGGCCGGGGTGGTGGTTTTTTTATGTTGTGGTAACAATCTTCCTCTCCTTTTTTGCGGTTGGTTTCAATAGTCTGCTCATACTCTTTATATATAAAAAACACAGCAGAGGGGAACAGCAATTTTCCCTCAATACTTCGCCCGTGGATACGGGATTATGGGCGTGGAGTGCGGCAATTATTCTCGTTATTTTGGTCTGATACAATTATGGTGGACCATATCGTTTTTTGAGACTCCTGAAAATAGTGGTGTCACGGCGCATCGCGGAAGTTTTGCTGCGGCACCGGAGAACACTCGCGCAGCTATTGAATAGGCTTTTTCCGACGGTGCGGACTACGTGGAGGTGGATGTGCGGGAGACCGCAGAGGGTGTGCCGGTCATTCTGCATGATACAGACCTTCGGAGAATTGCCGGTGTAGACAGAAATATCCTGAATGTTACCTATGAAGAAATAAAAAACAGTGATGACGGGTTATGGTTTGATCCACAATTCAGTGAAGAACGGATTCTTACCCTTGCGGAAGCAATTCAAATTATTCGCGGCCGGGGCCAGCTGCATCTGGAAATAAAGAGCTGCCCCTATTACCGCTTCTGATTCGCCGGGTACTAAAAACTCTGCGGAAAGAAGGCTGTATTGATTCAACCATTGTTGCAACTCTGAATCCACAAATTCTTCTTACGGTGCAGAAATATGCTCCCCGTGTGAGAACAGCTCTCTTTGTGCATACTGTCATCGGCCGTTTTGAAGAGTACTCCAGTGATATCTTCGCCTTTCGGCGGTCTCCCGTAGATGCATCGCGTATACGGCTTAGCCGGGAACACGGGTATGAGCTTCATGTATGGACGGGTAATGATTCACAAAAGATGCATCGTTTTATTGCTCTGGGAGTTGATAACATACTTACGGATTTTCCCTACAAACTTACACAGATTATGGAGACGCATAAGAACTTTTCCCAGGGTGAGCTGGCGCTGATTCGCATGGGTAACCTTATCTGGTGACACGGTTCAGCATGGTTTTCATCAGTAGGTTGCACAGCCGGGGATAATCTCGTATATTTTTGAATATGAAAGGAGCTGTGTATGATTCACCTTGTAACCCCTGAGCAGATGCAGAAAATCGATTCTATCTCCATCGGTGGGGATGTTTCCACCGGTTTTGAATATATGAAAGAAGCCGCAGAGAGAATTTTTTCAGTGGTTCATTCCTATTGCATTCGACACACTATCCGCCGCATTACTGTTTTCTGCGGTAAAGGAAATAATGGAGGAGACGGATTCTATGTGGCATTTCTGTTGCGTCAGACCGGCTATGATGCTCTTCCCGTATGCCTTGTTCCCCGGTCAGAACTCAGCGGTGAAGCTGCCCGTGCCCACGATGCATATACTCAAAGCTACGAAGATATACCCTGTGTATCCAGCATGGATGACCTGGCGGCATTGCCGCGTCCTCAGCTGTATATTGAAGCGCTGCTGGGAACGGGTATACGGGGAGAACCCCGAGGTATGGCGGCACACTGTATTGCGCATATGAACGCACAATCCATTCCTGTTATTGCCGTGGATAATCCTGCCGGTGTGGATGCCCTCACGGGGAACGTGGCTCATAATGCGCTGCAGGCCGAAGCGACAGTTACCCTCGGCTATCCGAAAATTGGTCAGCTTTTTGCAGATCCCGTCCATATGGGAGATCTGATTGCGGGAAAGCTTTCCTACGATCCCGGTGTTGCTGATTCCTGCGGCGGGGATGTTTTCCAGCTGGAAGACCGTGATATTGTACGGATGGTGCCCGACAGGAAATTTTTTGGATCAAAATATGATCACGGGACTCTGCTTGCATTTACAGGGAGCAGGGGAATGAGCGGTGCGGCGGCACTGGCCGCGGAAGCTTCTCTCAGGACGGGGTGCGGAATGGTATACTGTGCCGTTCCGCGGGGAATAGTGCATACCCTTGCCATAAAAATTACCGAAGCGGTTCTTCTGGGAGTTGATGAAACGGATGAGGGAAGTATTCGTAACGCGGATATTCCTGGTGGGGTCTGGAAAAAAGCCACGGCTCTGCTTATCGGGTGCGGTTTATCTTCCCATGAAGAGACCGGTTCATGTGTTCGTGATATCCTCAAAGCCACCAGTATCCCCTGTGTGTTGGATGGTGACGGCCTTCGCGCTTTTGCAGAGTACAAAAATGACCTGGCACGCCGCGATAATATTATAATTACTCCCCATTATGGTGAATATACAGCATTGTTCGGGATGCTTCCCAGTGCGGGTAATGAAAGAACAGCCTCCCTGCAGAGAACTGCACAGGAATATGGTATAACCATTGTCTTCAAGGGAATGCCCACAATTATTGCCCTGCCTTCCGGGCGTATTGTGGTGTCCCGATATGGAAATACGGGGCTTGCCACGGGCGGCACCGGGGATGTTCTGGCCGGCATTATTGCTTCTCTGCTTGCCCAGGGGGCATCCTGTGAGGATGCTTCATGTGCCGGCGTTTGTCTTCACGGCAAAGCAGCAGAGCTCCATGGTGCGGATGAATGCGATTACTCTCTTATCGCTTCGGATCTTCCCCGCCGTCTTGGACAGGCATTTTCATGGTTTTTCCACAGATAAAGCAGTCCTGAAAAACACCATTCGCTCTCTGGTGTTTTCGGCTGTAGGTACTGATCCCGCGGGAGTTTTCTTATCGGTTCAGGGAGAGCGGTTTCAGCAGTTCATCTTTTATATGGCCCTGGGTATGCACGGATATTTTCCTGTTCTGCTGTGTTTTTGAAACTGCCGATACCCTGCAGTGGTACGTCGGAAATATTTTTTCTGCCGATCTTAGAGTATGAATGCCGTGGTGCAGGGATCTATTTGCCGGAAGATTATAAAAAATACTTCTTTCTTTGTGTTACGGTGCGTATTTTGTATGTTGCCCTTTTTCCTCTGTGAGAAGGAGAGACATGAATACCGCTAATATACCGACAGATGGGTACCCCGGGAGTAAATCCGTTCAATTGAAGCGGCGTATCCGTGTAGCCCTGCTGCTTGTCATGGGGGGATTCAGCGTGATGGGCGGCGGCCTGGTTGCCCCCGCCCTGCCGGCCCTGCAGAATACCTTTGACGTCAGTGAGGGAGCCCTGGGGCTTGTACTGAGCGTGTATACCCTTGCCGCCGCTCTTACCCTGCCTTTTACCGGCCTTTTTGTGGATGTTCTGGGCCGCAAGCGGGTCGGGACCGCCTGTCTGATTATTGACGGTTCGTGCGGGGTGTTGTGTATCTTCGCGCCTGATTTTGGCGTGCTTCTTATACTTCGGTTTATCCAGGGAATCGGTCTGGCAGGGCTTATTCCTGTTGTTATGACCATTGTCAGTGACTGGTATGCCGGAGAAAACCGACTGCGCATTATGGGGTTTCTCAGCAGTACAATAGCCATGGCCGCTGTTGTGATTCCCCTGGCAGGGGGAGTGCTTGCCCAGATCGACTGGCGCCTCTCCTTTGGAATGTATGTGTTTCCCCTGATTCTTGCCCCTTTTTTTGTGATGCTTATACCCGAATCTGCACCGTCACAAAAAGATATTGCAGAAAAAGTTAATGTCTCTGATTATCTGCTTCAGTTGAGAAAGTCCCTGCATCTTTCCTCTGTCCGCGGGGTTTTTATTCATTCCTTCGGAACCTTTTTTCAGCTCTATGCCTTTGTTACCTTTGTACCGCTGTTAATTACCTCTTATTTTGACGGAGGAACAGCTCTGGCAGGAGCGGCAATAGCTATACACGGGGTTGTAGCCGCAATTGCAGCAGGCTATGCGGTGACAATCAACCGCCGGGTGGGACGTTCATCTGCGCTGCTGCTGGGGTATACACTTCTTGCCGGGAGCCTCTTTCTCCTTCCCCTGTGGAGTAATGTATGGTGGAGTGCACTGAGTTTTGTTGCCTTTGGTGCGGGCATGGGAATACTGCAGCCCCTGATATTTAATTGGGTTACAACAACAGCACCACCGGAAATGAGGGGTTCCATAGTTGCCTTATTTAATACCTGTAAATATGCAGGAATGACTGCGGCACCTCTGGTGCTTCAGTTTTTTTATACCCTGGGCGGAATACCCTTTGTTTTTTCCGCCGCAGCTGCGGCAGCATTGATCTGGGCCGCACATGGATGGTGGTGCACAAAGGAGCAGAAAACCGCTGGTCTGTGATAGAAAGAAATACTCATCCTGCCGTCAGAATCAGAGCGGTAAAAATAGGTATGGCGACCTCATTCCTCATGGAAATAATATATCTTTGACAGGCAGTAGGGCGACCGATAGGGGATGTTTTCTGCATTTTCCCTTGCAGAAATCCTGACGCAAGGATATAGTACTATCAAGGGTATACAAAGAGGCACGGCCTACAGAAACAGAGGGGATACTTAAACAAGGAGCACGTATGTTAAATATAGCACTTTTCGGTCCTCCCGGTGCGGGTAAGGGCACACAGTCACAGTTTCTTATAAAACGATATAATCTCGGCTATATTGCCACGGGGGATATTCTGCGTGAGGAAATACGTCAGGAGACAGAGCTTGGCAGAAGGGCAAAGGAGGTAATCCAAAAGGGGGGATTGGTTTCTGATGAGATTATTGTTCAGATTATTGAGAAGAAAATCGGCGGCAATACTGATTACAGCGGATTTCTCTTTGACGGGTTTCCCCGTACCTTTGTCCAGGCCTATATACTGGAAGGACTGCTTCTGAAGCTTCATACCTCCCTGACAGCTCTCTTTTGTCTGGAGGTACCGCGTGATGAATCGGTGCGTAGGCTTTTGAAGCGCGCTGAAAGCTCACAGCGCCTGGACGATACAGAGGATGTGATTAATGTGCGTTTACAGGAATATGAAGAAAAAACCCTGCCGGTCTTATCCTATTATAAACAGCGGGGTACCTACGTGCCCGTGAATGGAGTCGGGCAGTTGGAGGAAGTCACATCACGGATTACCTCCGTTATTGACGAGACTCTTCGCAAGCGCTGGCTGAATGTTGTTATGTTGGGATATCCCGGTTCCGGTCGGGGAACACAGGCAAAAATGCTTGCGGAGAAATTCAATCTCACCTATATATCCACAGGGGATGTTCTGTTTGAAGAGGTAAAAAAGCAAACAGATCTTGGTGAAGCAGCAAAACCCTACCTTGAAAGCGGGGAGATTGTTCCCGATGAAATTGTTATTCGTATTGTGGAAAAACATATTACTGCCCATACGGATTCCAACGGATTTATCTTCAAGGGGTTTCCCCGTACTATTGTGCAGGCCTATATTCTTGATGGACTTCTGAAAAAACAGGAAAGTACCGTGTCCTGCATTATTGATCTTGAAGTTTCTGTTCTTCAGCTGATCCGCCGTCTTGCTGCGCGGGGAAACAAGAAAAATCGCTTAGCCTACAGTACCTCCACGGAGGCTATCGTTGAGCGACTTGAACAGCATGAACGAATTACTGAGCCTCTTATAAATTACTATATGGGGGACCGGCGGGAAGTGGTCCGGGTGGACGGCATGAAAAATCCCGAAGCGGTCTTTGATACTCTTTCCACGGTGGTTGAAGCGGCATTCAGAAAGGCCCGGTAAGATATTTGGAAACGAAAAGTTCCGGAGCCCGGGGTGACGGCAGAGTAGTTTTTTTTAAAAAGAGGTGGACAGATCCGCCTGCCTGTGCTACCTTATAGAAAAGGTGTTTTCGTGGAGGCCGTATGAATATATCCGGAAGTGTTCAGGGAATCAGACGATCGGTGCATACCTTTGAAAATGCTGCTGAAAAAGTGGGTAATGCCGGAACGGATGCGACGGGGGATACTGCAAAACACATCGGTGATCTCAAAGGGGCTTCCGCCGGTGCAGCTGCCAATGCTGCGGTGATACGAAAGGCTCAGGATATGACCGGAACCCTGCTGGATATTATTGCTTAACGGACTGGACGTTTCATAAATGAGAGCGTAAGGCCGTCCGTACAGTGGAGAGTGTCGTATATTTCAAATCCCTTCTTCCTGTATATGCTGATGTTCTTTTCCACGGAGGTTTCAAGAAATACGGGAGCAGAGGAATGCTCTTTTAAAAATGAATCAATAAGCATGCCGGCATATCCCTGTCCCCGATACTCAGGAAGCACACCGATCATGCACAAATGGATACAGTTGTTTTTGGGGAGCTTTTTCTTTGTCTGAATGTCCTGTAAAAGCATACGGAAAAAACAGGATATTCTCACAGTCCTGAGTATTGTAACATATCTTCGGATGAGCAACAGTGAAAGAGGTTCCTCTATCCCGCAACTCCAGAGCGCTACCCCTGCATTATGGGGAGAAACAGAAATTTTTCCCGTATGCAGGGTCTCTTCAAATACGAAGCTACAGAGGTGGTATAAGGCCTGTTTCTTATCTGGTGCGGGGGCAATAAGCCAGAGGATATAGGGGTCATGACAGAAGCATCGGCACAGAGTATCTATAACAAATTCCCGGTCCGCTTCAGTGGCGTAACGGGGTGTTGCACTGTCTTCCCTGGATTGTATTTCCTGCTGTTTCATACTGCCTCTGTGTATTTATTCATGAACCCTGCGGTATGAGTCCACCTGCAAATTCCGGTTTGAAAGAGCAATTCCCTTTCTCCGGGATTATCCCATATAGTATACCATTACTTTTTACATTCTGCCGGATATTTATATACGGGGATGATATGAACGGCGTATGGTCTGTGCCATATCAGAAATTGAGTGGAGCATTGTTCTGTATCTGTTTTCCTTTTCTGTCGTTTTCCGGATGAAACCCATCACGACGGGGAGGGAGTGTACTATACCATATTTCTGAAGCAAACAGTGCCGTAGTGGTATGGCAGCAGTGGGGATTTTTCGCAGAGGTGTGGAAGGGAGGGCAGAGGAAATCAGGACACGGAGGTTTTTTTTATATCCTTGATTTTACCGGGAAGGGCTGAGCTGTCGGTTATGTAAAAAATGGGTATCTGACGTTGAAAAATTTTTGAAAATTTGGTGAAAAGACTCATTGCGATTCGAGAGTCTCCAATGATGCGTATTACGGCACGGCATTTTTTCTGTAAAAAAATCTTCAGCACCCGCTGCAGGTGCATCCCTCCGCGGGGATCCCCTAATTCAAACTGGCTCAGATCATCAATTACAATAAAGCCGGGCTGCAAAAGCTCTGTTTTTTTTATTATTTTGTCAGACATTGTTTTCGCTTCTTTAAAGGAAATTGATCCGGCAATTTTAATAATCAGGACATTTTTTTCTTCATCGGCAAAAACAGAGTACATACAGCCTCCTTGTATATTACTATTATAGGGGATTTACGGATAAAGTCAAGAAGTATTTTGCTGTGGCGTGTATTTGATCCGGCAAAGAGAGATGTATGAGAGGTATTCCACGGTACTGAATATTGTTCGGCAGCGGAGTAGATATAAAACGAAAAGAGGCGGCTTATAGCCGCCTCTTCCTCAGCCAATCGTTGCGATCGGCTGATATCTCATCATCACACACATTCACATAGAGTGGGGGGAGTTACCCACTCATTCCTAATATATACCAAAAATACGATGCTGTAAACAAAAAAGTATATTTTACGACATATTTATTTCAGACAAGGAGAGTTTTATGGAGTACAAGCTTTTTGTGTATGTTCCCAAAACGCATAAGGAAGAACTGAAGAATGCCCTGTTTTCTGCAGGTGGTGGCACAATTGGTGCGTATGACTGCTGTTGCTGGGAGGTCTGCGGGACCGGGCAGTTTCGTCCTCTTGAAAATAGTAATCCCTACGTGGGACAGCGTGGTACAATTGAACGGGTTGAAGAATATCGTATTGAGATGCTGGTTGCGTCCGATAAAATACAGGAGGTGCTGGCGGCACTGTTTCAGGCGCATCCATATGAAGAGCCGGCCTATGACTTCGTTTCAGTGCTTCAAAAGGAGGATCTTTAGGTTTCCCTGAGCATGTCATCAACGGTGGTTCTGATTGATTTAAACAATGGTGCCATATGCAGTATATTGGAAAATCGTATATCAGAAAACCCGCTTTGTTTGTTTCCAAGAACTTCACCGGTTCCCCGCATACGCAGATCCATCTCAGCTATTTTAAATCCGTCCGTGGTGGAACAGAATTGCTGCAGGCGCTCCAGAGTCTTTTCTCCGGGGTTGTTACCCGGAAGAAGAAATGCCCATGACTGCCGATTACTTCTTCCCACCCGCCCGCGAAGCTGGTGCAATTGAGCCAAACCGAAGAATTCACAATTTTCGATCACCATAATCGTTGCGTTTGGTATGTCTATTCCAACTTCAATAACCGTGGTGGCCAGAAGCAGGCCGGAAGAATCAAGGCTGTACCCCTTCATAACATGAGACTTTTCTTCGGGGGTCATTTTTCCATGGAGAGAATAAATGGTTAACTCAGGCAGTAGCCGGGAGAGACTTTCTTCCCGTTTTGTAATAGTTGCAATTTCACTGTTTTCTTCATCTTCCTCTATTCTTGGGATGACCCAGAAGATCTTTTCGCCGTGAGTGCGAACCCGGTCGGTAATAAAGCGGTACATATCCTGTTCTTTCACCGGGGGCACAATATGCGTTTTTACAGGTTTTCTTTCATGCGGTACAGCGGTTATGGTGAGGATGTCAAGATCACTGTAGACTGTTTGGGCCAGACTTCCCGGAATGGGGGTGGCGGACATCATAAGAAAATCCGCACGTGGATTTTTGTTTTGCAACTTTAATCGCTGTGCGGTGCCAAAGCGGTGTTGCTCGTCTATTACCACCATGCCCAGGCGAGCAAAAGACAGGGAGTCTTCAATCAGGGAATGGGTCCCTACAATATAGTGGATGGATCCCCGGAGCAGGCCGTGGATAATCTGTCTTTTTTCCCGTGCCGGTGTACGTGAAGTGAGGAGTGAACAGGTATATCCCAGGCTTTCAAGCCACGTGTGGATTACCGTATATGACTGTTCAGCCAAAACAGTGGTGGGGGCAAGCCAGGCAATCTGAAAACCGCTTTCCAGTGCATTGAGGGTTGCCAGAAAACTGGTTACTGTTTTCCCGCATCCCACATCTCCCTGGAGTAATACGTGCATTTTCTGCTCAGACCGGCTCAGGGCATTGAGTTTTGTAATTACCTGCTCCTGTTCCGGGGTAAGGGTAAAGGTAAGATTTTTGCGAAACTCATTCTGCAGATTTTTACCACGGTAAAAGGCCGTTCCCGGAAGGAGACATTCACGTTGGCTCCAGCGCAGATCAAGGGCGATGGCGTATAATTCCTCAAACTGAATACGGAAGAACCATGTGCGTTTTCTGTCTTCCAGGTTTGTTGGAAAATGAGAGTAATACAGCGCGTCTTTCAATGGAGCAAGATCATACTTTTCCTCAACTGAAGCGGGAATCGTACGGGGGAAATTCTTCAGGTGAGAAAAAATCCACCGAAGCCAGGTGTGCATATCCTTCTGAGATATTTTTGCGTCCCCCAAGGGGCCTGTTAGGCGGTAGCGGGGTTCAAAGGGCATTGAGGGATCAGGGGGAGCTGCAGAACGGTCAAATTCCGGATGGGTCATCTGCATGCGGATAAACTTCTGCACCTGGCCAAAAAATGATACGCGATCGCCGATCTTGAATATCCTTTGAAAATACCGGATGCCGGAAAACCAGATTATTTCCATGGTTCCTGTATCATCCTGCAGCTCCACGCGCAGTATCATTCGCCTGCGGTGTTCCACCTGTATCCGGGTGACAGTGCCGCATACCAGGGCATGGTTCCCCGGCGTAAGTTCTGCTATGGGGACAATGCGTTCTTTGTTGAGGAAACGTTTCGGAAAAAAATAGAGCAGGTCCTGTATGGTGGTGATATTGAGTCTGCTGAAGGCCTCTGCTTTTTTTGGTCCCAGCCGCGGAACAGCGGTGATGGGGGACAGAAGGTCTATGCGGGATACGGCTGTGTTTTTTTTAGTGTTGAGGGCTTTCATCAGTTCGTCGGGAGTGTTCAAGAAGAATTTCCATGGCGCCAAGATCCATGGTCTGGGTAAGAGCGGTCTTGTCTGAAAGAAAGCGGAATGTTCCCTTTCTGCAGGACAATCCTGTGAAAACGGCCTCAAGATCTGTATTACCCAAACGATCTTCGCTGTGAATTATGCGTCCCTGATCATAATACAAAATACTCAGGGGGGAATCATCCTCTATTACCAGGCAGCCGGTGTTCTTATTGGTTTCCAGTATGGGAAGTATGGAGGTGAGACCTTCCTCTTTTATTTTTCCTGAGAGTTCTTCATTACTCTGATTTCGTGTCTGCATATCCTGTATAAGTTCTTCCCGTGCTGGTAGGCCGGAGTATAATAATGTCGTGGCCATGCCGAAGGCATTTTCCTGTTCCTTTTTTCTCCGTTCGGGTATGTTGAAGACTACTATTGTTTCAGCTGAAGACAGTGAGTATGTTTTCAGCTCTTTTTGCATGTAGGCGACAGCCCGCTTATGGCGCCAGTCAACAAGAAATACATCGGGCATGCGTTTCTGAATAAGTTTCTGCATACTTAAAAGAGATCCGGGGAAAAGGGTGGTAAAGCCTTCTTTTTTCAGAACCTTTTTTAGATATCTTGAATTCCTGTCATCGGATATTTTCGCTTTTTTGAGAGTTGGGGGAAAGAGTACGGCGATTCGGTTTCTTTGATGGAGAGTTCTGGTTATGAGCAGAATTATTATTATCAGGACCGTGCCTGCCAGAAGGATGGATACAATGATATTATACCATGGATGGGTAATAATACTAAATAGTGCCGTGCGGATCTGTTCCGGCATCGCGGGAGAAGAAGATGGTGTGGGTTCTTCAGTTATTTCCGGAATCCCTGAGTAAGCAGGAGTGGATGAAGCAGTGTCAAAATTAAGGCGCTCACCAAACAGATCCTGCGTTTTCTCCCATGCAGGTAATTCTGCCTGTGGATTTTCAAGATACTGCTTCAGCCTGCGGGAGATATTGCCCGGCATTCCTCCCAGGGTATAATGGGTGATGGCCTGGTAGGAGAGTGCTGCGATGGAATTATCAATATAAATGCCGTGTAGATTGTCCGGGAGTTTTTCTTCCACGGTGAGGGCAATGAAAAACGCCGCAGCATGTTCTTCAAAGACAGAATCCGGACGAATTGATATGAGCGGAATATCGGAAATTTTCTCTTTCCAGATTTTGGGAAAGGACGGAGCCAGGGCAGTAACTCCGCGGTTTATGGTGTTAAAGAGCTGCGGAGTATCGGAAAATTCTTCAGTATTTTCCTTCGTAAATAAAAAGCGGAAGTGGGTTCTGTGCTCGCTGAATGCTTTTTTCAGTTCCTGCCGGAGCACGTGAGCCGTTTCTGTTTCTTTCATCTGCGGCGGGTGAGTATAGAATTTTTGTTCAAGACGGGCGCGGTCGGCATTGGCGGAATCATGGAATAGTATCGGGGCGGTATGAGAACGTTCCAGTAAGTGGCCGATATCCCCGAAGGCTGATCCCGCAGCTGCATGACAGTGAATGACCGAGGCCTGTGTGCTGGAGTCAGGATTGATATTTACATATATGAGGGAAGTATTCAGGCGATCCTGTGCTTTTCGTATCAACTCCCGGGAAAAAGTATCGCAGACAATAAGGTAGTCAAAATCTTTGTGATCAAGCGCTGTAAGAGCCTGTACATGGGGTGTTTCAAAAAGGGATACCCCGTATCGGTCTGATAGGAGGCGATATAAACCTTGTGTGACAGGTTCTTCCTGTGGCGAGGGATTGTGCAGCAGTGCAATTTTGTGAGTGGAATATCCGGAAATAAAGAGGATGATAATAAGAAGAAATCTGGCCGCACCCATAAAGTCCCACCTGACTGAAAAGGTTTCGTTTTATACTGGAATATATAATACCGTACGAAGAGGGCAAAGAAAAAAAAGAGGCCGAACGGGGCCTCTTTTTTTTACCGGTTATTTTCGGTCTTCAGCCAGTTGCTTCTGATGTTCTTCGATAAGTTCTTCCTGAACCTGTCGCGGAACGGGCCCGTATTTTTCAAATTCCATGGTAAATTCCGCTTTTCCCTGAGTAAGAGAGCGGATGTCCGTGGAATAGCCAAACATTTCCGCCAGGGGAACCTCCGCATCAACCACACAGTACGTACCTTCTTCCGAGGTGTTTTTGATAATTCCGCGGCGCTGATTGATTGTGGCAATTATGGTGCCCTGAAACTCTGTTGGGCCTTCAACGGAAACCTTCATGATAGGTTCAAGTATCTGCTTTTTAATCTTTCCGTACGCCTGACGAAAGGCGCCAATGGCAGCAGTCTTAAAGGCCATATCAGAGGAGTCTACATTGTGTGAATCACCGTCACTGACTGTTACACTTACTCCCACAACCGGGGCGCCTATCATGCTGCCTTCTTTTACAGCTTCCTGGAAACCGGCATCAACGGCACTCATAAATTCGCTTGGAATATTACCGCCCTTCACTTCGTTGTGGAATTCGTAGTTTTCCTCTGCTTCAGGGTCAAGGGCTTCAATCTTACCCACCACACGACCGTACTGGCCGGAACCGCCGGTTTGTTTCTTGTGTGTATAATTGAAATCCTGAGATCCCACGATGGCTTCACGGTAGGCTACCTGCGGCTTACCCACGTCAAGTTCCACTTCATATTCACGTTTCATACGCTCAATATACACCTGAAGGTGCAATTCACCCATACCGCGAATGATAGTTTCATTGGATTCTTCATCCACATATGTCTGAAATGTGGGGTCTTCCTTGGTAAAGCGGTTGAGAGCCTTGGAGAGATTATCCTGGGATTTGGAGCTTGTCGGAGCAATAGCCAGCTCAATCACGGGCTCGGGTATGTGCATGGAGGTCATGGAGATTTCCGTCCCGGGAGCACAGAAGGTATCCCCTGAAGCACAGTCAACACCAAAAAGGGCGACCACGTCTCCACAGTAGGCTTTTTCGATTTGTTCCATTTCATCGGCATGCATACGTATCAGCCGGCCGACTTTTATTTTTTTGCCCGTCCGCATATTTATGATTTCATTGCCCTTTACCAGCTCTCCGCGATAGATTCGTACATACGTCAGCTGACCGTATTTATCATCGGTGAGCTTAAAGGCGTAAAGCACCACGGGTTCATCGGGATTTGATTTCACCATGATGTCCTTCTCTTCCTTAATGTCAATCCCCGTATTGGTGATATCCAAGGGAGAGGGAAGCAGGTCAACAACGGCATCAAGCAGGGGCTGCACACCCTTGTTTTTGAAAGCGGACCCCATAAAAACCGGTACAAGCGAAAGGTCGATAACGCCTTTTCGTGCAGCGGCAATGATTATATCGCGAGGGATTTCCTCCCCCTCAAGATGGAGCTCGGCAAGTTCATCGGAGTACATGGAAAGCTCGTCAATAAGTTCTTCCCGTTTTTCCTCCGCTTCGTCTTTCATTGCTGCGGGGATTTCCTCGCGACGGATTTTCTCACCGTTATCGCCGTCAAAATAAAGCGCTTCCATTTCGACAAGATCCACTATACCTTCAAATTCGTCTTCAAGGCCGATGGGGAGTTCGAAGAGGTGCGCATTGAGATCAAGCTTGTCCCGCAGCTGCTCAGTGACCCGGTAGGGGTTTGCTCCGGCGCGGTCACACTTGTTGATAAAGGCAATACGGGGAACTTCGTAGCGTTTCATCTGTCTGTCAACAGTAATGGATTGGGATTGCACACCCGAGGTGGCACATAATACAAGGATTGCGCCGTCAAGAACACGAAGGGAACGTTCCACCTCAACGGTAAAATCAACGTGTCCCGGGGTATCAACGATATTGATGGGGTGGTCCTTCCACTCCACATGAGTTGCCGCCGACTGAATGGTGATGCCCCGTTCCCGCTCCAGTTCCATGGAGTCCATCTTTGCACCAACGCCGTCTTTTCCGCGAACATCATGGATGGCATGAATCCGGTCGGTATAGAAGAGCATTCGCTCCGTGGTCGTGGTTTTACCGGAATCAATATGCGCTGATATCCCGATATTCCGCAAATTTGCAATTTCAAAAGCCATAATAGAACCCTTTTATATTTATAATAGATATTCGTATGAAAAAACGCTTAAATATATGTTTTGGCAGATCCTTTTCTGTATAATAATTTTAAGAAAAAGGGCATGTGTTTTTCCAGGGGAGTATGGGCAGGCACAGACTCTGTTCATTCTTAAAAAACCACAGGTTTTCAGGAATGGGGAAACTTTCTGCCGTCTTCGTGGCATATACGCTGGCTTACATGCCGCGCAATGCGTATAACACCGGTTATTCCACCGGCGGGAAAAATCCACTGGCCTGCAAGATAGACGTTTTTGAGCCCCGAAAATGTCATGGGGACCTCTTTGCCGATCTGTTTTGGTGTCGGAGCCCACCCCTGGTAGCTGGCTTTATAGGCATTGGTGTATCGATAAAATGTTGCTGGGGTGGCCGCATCTCTTACTGCTATATCCAGAGAGCCGAAGCGTGATTCAGCCTCGCGTATAAGCGCCCGGGAAATACGGTCCTTTTCTTCACGGTATTTTTGGCGGTCTTCCTTTCGCAGGCGTATCCAATAGTCCACATCCTCTATCCGCTGATGAATAATGAGCGTATGGGTCCCCTGCGGTGAAAGCCCGTTAGTATCGGTACAGATACGTACCATCATGTCAGGGCAGTATTCATTTTTCCCGGTTCTGACGGGGGTTGTGAGTTCAATATTGTACTTGTGATAGTGGGCCTGAGTAGTATGGGTAAGCCCCAGGGAAAGCTGGAATAGACCGGGGAATTTCTGCGCGCCCTCTGTGATTTTCTTTTCAAGGGTTGGATTGCGGTATTTGTTTTTTAACAGCGTTTCAAGGGTCATTTTTCCATCACATGCACAAATGATACGGTGGGCCTGCACTTCTTCACCGGTCTGCAGCAGTACTCCCCGGGGGCTGTTATTTGTGATGGAAATCTCTGTCACACGCCGATTGTATTGGATTGTTCCGCCCAGTTCTGCATATTTTTCAAGCATCACGTCAAGAAGCTTCTCTGATCCACCCCGGGGATAGCCGGCGGCGGACAGACTCTGCCAAGCCAGGGTGGACACAACGGCAAACATGGAGAAAAAATCGTGGTGGGGAAACATGCGCAGAAAAAGTTTTTGCATGGTCTTGTTTTTAAATTTTTTGGAAAAGGCCCTGACAGATATGTTTTTCCATGAAAGAAAGGTGATGAAAAACGGTGCATATTCTGCAAGGGTGAGGATTTTTTTATACGGTGACGCTATCTGCATCGGAGTTTGATAAGGTATTGAAACTTCTTTTCGTTTTTCTATGCCGCGTATGAACTTCCGAATGGTCTTTTTGTCTTCCGGAGCGATGCGCAGCATCTCTGTTTCAAGTTTTTTCGTGTCGGCATAGACCGTAAAATGGGTGTCTCCATCTTCTATGCGAATAAATTCATCGGGATATAACATGTCAAGTTTTTCAAAGTCAATCACCTCGGACATCATATTGTGGAGATAGCTGGACAATGATGAGCCGGCAACCCAGTTTGTGGCACCGTCAAAAATATAGTCCCCGCGTCGCCAGGCTGTTGAAACACCGCCCGGAAGGGAAGATTGCTCCAGTATTTTTGTAGTGTAGCCGCATTGCTGCAAATAAATTCCGGCGGCAATTCCGCCGTAACCGCCGCCGATAATTATGATGGTTTTATTTGACAACGGGAACCTCCTCGTGCAGAAAATACCATTGTTCAAGATGGGTCGATAATACATTCTCAAGGTTTCTGTACATATCCTGAGCCGGTGTTTTTGAATTTTCATCAACGGGGTGAATTTCCAATCGGTACGTAGTATCGCCCGTACGTACCATAAAAAGTGTAAACACCTTTATAAAGGCCCGTGCAGGTTTTATGATTTTATCTATTCCCGCACCACCGAGGATACGTTTTCCAAATAATTCCACTTCCGTTGAATATTCTGTTTCCTCGTCAAAAACCGTAAAGAGGAGCTCCTTTCTTCTGAGAGCGGCGTACATATCCAAA
>JBNJEI010000053.1:0-16631 GCA_051745755.1 Fibrobacterota bacterium | reverse complement strand
GATGCGTCATCATAGACATACCAGGCACCTCTGTTGTTGTTTAATACATCGGATCCGCCGTCTTCAAAATCGTCGAGGGTATAATCGGCGCCAAAGGCGGCGGATGTCATCAGTGCAGTAATGCAGAAAGCAGCCACACCTTTTTTGAGTGATAAGAACGTTCTCATAGATTCTCCTTATTTAATGAAATATTCGCTCACAGGTAAATATATAAAGTAAAACCACCATAATCATAAAAAATACGTAAAAAGCGGTTAAAAGAAATGTATACAGATAATAAAATATATGATAACCAATTTCAACATGTTTTTTGTTAAAAAAGATAATTTTTTTGATGCAGAATGCAATTTGAAACTGTACAATACAGTGAGACTTTTTTTATCATCCGGAGTTTTTTATGGACAAAGATGTTCGCGAGACCGTATTAACCGAAACCGGTACGAATGAGGTTGAATTTCTGGTTGTCGAAATCGACGCCCAGCTTTTTGGTATAAATGTAGCCAAAATCCGGTCACTGAAACAGTATACTGCGGAGGACGTAACGCCCATTCCGGACAGTCACACAGCAGTTATGGGTATGTGGCGTGAAAAAAAGGAAACCATTACTCTTATTGATCTTGCCCGGGCTATACAGAAGGATCTGAGTCGGGAGTATGAACGGGAGATAATTATTGTTACGGAGTTTAACTCCATGGTCAGCAGCTTTAAAGTGCAGGGGGTTCGTCGTATTTACCGGGTAACATGGGAGGATTTTACCCCCGTTAATGAATATACCCATGATACATCACATATTACGGGATCTGTCTATATTGACGGGCAGGAGATAATGATACTTGATCTGGAACAGATTGTGTCCCAGGTATATCCGGATATTCTGTCTGAACATACGGCGGGATTTACCGTCAGTGCCCAGGCAAGCGCAGAACGGAAAACCCTGGCCATTCTTTTTGCTGAGGATTCCAAATTGATTCGGACAGGTATACTGAAGGAGCTGCAGCGAGCGGATTTTTCCTTTATTCAGTCCTTTGAAAACGGAGCGGATCTGTTTTCTTTCCTGAAAAAGGAATATGACACTCTCTCCAAAGACCGCAGGATTCTGGTTCTTACAGATATCGAGATGCCGCGAATGGACGGGCTTACCCTGACAAAAAGAATCCGTGAGGAATTTGAGGATATTCATATACCGGTTATAATCTTCTCCAGTCTCATTACCCGGCAGATGGCTGAGAAATGCAAGGCCGTTGGAGCAGATCGGTATATTTCCAAACCGGCCTACGGCGAACTGGTAAATAGTATCGATGAATTTTGCAATCACCCTGCCTATTAGCTATTTTAAAGAAAATAATCTGAATAAAGGATTTCCCCATGTTTGGAAAAAAAGGGCAGAATAAAAAAGAGGCAATGCATGCAGAGCTGTTTAAAAAACAGCAGCAGGTACAGCAGATTTATCAGAAACGCTTATCGGGTAAACGTATAAATTCCCTCAACACCTTCCTTTCCTCAGGAAAGCAGCCCGGATCCAGCGAATTTTTCAGGCTTCATCCCCTGGTTCAGGAAGTTGTGCTGAAGCTCAATATAACCAGTATTGATGTTATGGCGAAGCACACAAAAAATCCTGTGAAGAAAGCAATCTTCTTTCTCCAGAAAGCCATGCTGAAGAGGCTGGCAAAGAGTAAGAAAAAGAAGAAAGCCACTAAAAAAATAACCAAAAAGAAAAAATAAATGTGCCAGCTCCTTGGCATGAGTGCCAATACTCCCACGGATATACGCTTTTCATTCTCCGGTCTTCGCATGCGCGGAGGAAAGAAAGGGCCCCATCGGGACGGCTTTGGGCTCTGTCTCTATCGTGAGAGGGGTATGCAGGCTTTTCACGATCATATTCCCGCTTCGCAATCAGAGTTGGCCCAGCTACTTGAGCGGCTTTCCATTAAGGCCGATGTTGCCCTGGGGCATATTCGACAGGCAAATGTCGGGTCCGTTTCCCTGGCCAACACCCACCCCTTCACCCGCGAATGGCGGGGGCGGTACTGGTCCTGTGCGCACAATGGGCAGTTTCGCGGATCAAAATCTCTGGAACAGACGTATTACGCCCCTGTGGGTACCACCGATTCAGAAGCGGCATTCTGCTGGATTCTCAATAGGCTGCGGGTAATGTCCCGTCCGCCCCGGGGGCAAAAACTCTACGATTTTATTACCCGTCTGTGCCGCGATATCGACTCCCGCGGTATTTTTAATATGATGCTTACGGACGGCAAAAGGCTTTTTACCTATTGCTCCACTTCATTATACTTTATCACCCGTCGTGCCCCCTTTGGTCCCGCTCAGCTGATAGACCGGGATATGATGGTTGATTTCTCCACTGAAACCACACACCGGGATATTGTCAGCCTTATTGCCACGCAGCCCCTCACTGATAATGAGGAATGGACGGCTGTGAGAAAAAAAGAAATGATTGTGTGGGAAGACGGCGCGATTATCTGGCGCAGCAGAAGCGGGGGTTAACGTCTGTTTCCATGGCTTTGGCGCCAGAGTGCTGCATATCTTTTTATCCAGAGAATACCTGCGGTATTAATATCCACGGGTCTCTGCAGGGTTTGTGCAAGTGTATTCTGATATTTTATGATTTCCTGCAGTTGTGCCATATTATCCATACCTGCCTCCTGTAAAAAAACGTCCCTGTTTTCTTACTCCTGTATATCGGAATAATACATATTTTCTTAATACTATTATTTCAGTAACGGGGGGAATATGTTTGTCTGTTCACGCCAACGAGGCGGAGCGCTGGAGGAACACTTTGAAAATTGCGGTGAAGTGGATTATAAGGGATTTGAAAAAATGTTTCTCCGAATACCCTGGAAAGAGGAGCATGAACAGCGGGGGGTGAATGGAAGCGGAGCGGAACCTACCCTGTGCGTGGTGGATAAGGATACAAAGAGTGTGATCTGCGTATCACTGATTCCCGGTGAAGAAGATCTTCTGTTTTTGATTTCCCTTGTCCGCAGTGTACCCAAACGGTTTTTCTTTATACTGAAGACCTCCCGTATGAAGCAGAGCAAAATAAACGGAATCACCCCTGAAAAGGATATCGTTTTTGATTGCTTTTCCGCTTTTTTTCAACAGCGCCATACCTATATTCATACCCGGTTGTTTCAGCTTCCCCGGGCAATTTCAACCTGACCTGCAATAGTCATTTACTTCACACTCTGCGCGAGTTTATATTATAGCAGAAAAGGAGTACTCATGTTTTCCGTTGAACGGGTTGTAATTTACAGTGTCGGCCTTCTTGGCGGGTCTTTGGGGGCTGCGTTGAAGCAGAGCGGATTTTCCGGTGAAATTATCGGTATTTCCTCAAAGAGAGGGCGTGAAAATGCTCTCAGGGCTGGGGTTATCGATACTGCTTTTTCCTACGAAGAGACAGAACAGGTGCTCAGAAGCAATGACCTCGTTTTTTTGTGTTCCCCCATTACGGGAATTCTCACTGCCCTACAGAAGCTCTCCGCCATGAATCTTCCTGAAAATCTGCTTATAACCGATGTGGGCAGCACGAAATCGACGATTGTGAAAACGGCGCAGGAATTACTGCCACCCTCGGTGTGTTTTGTGGGTGGACATCCCATGACAGGCTCTGAAAAATCCGGCCCGCAGCATTCGGACCCGCTTTTATTTCAGAATGCCGTCTATGTGTTAACTCCTGAAGAAAATACTGAGCCGGCGGATTTCCTAGAGGATTTTCTTGTACAGTATACGGGCGCGCGCGTTCGGCGATTTGATCCTCTGGTGCACGATGAGATTGCTGCAACCATCAGTCATGTGCCCCATATTATTGCCGTGGGGCTTGTTGATCTTGCGGCTGAAATAAACAGAAAAAACCACGGCACCCTTTCCCTTGCTGCGGGGGGGTTTAAGTCGGTTACCCGTATTGCGTCCTCTCCCTATAAAATGTGGCATGATATTTTTGCCACCAACAAAGGTGCCGTTTCGACAATTTTATCATCCTATATCAGTATCCTGCAGGAAATGCAGGAGGAACTGGCGCAAAATACCCTGGAAGATCGCTTTGAGAAAGCACGCCAAACCCGGGCACATTTGACTGCAAACAGAAAGGGGTTTCTCTCTCCCCTGTATGAGATTGTTGTTCTTGCAGCGGATGAACCGGGGTTTCTTGCTCAGATGACACGAACAATCGATATGGCACGGCTTAATATCCGTGATATTGAATTGTTAAAGGTGCGGGAAGGTGAGGCAGGCACATTTATGCTGGCCTTTTCATCCCGCGGAGATGCAGAAAAGGCGATACGCTGTCTGAAAAAGTCCGGTTTTACCGCCTGGATGATGGAGGAGTGATTCCATGAATGTTTTCGGTGTGGTTCTCTTTAAAAAAACTGCCCCTGCCCGCTCTATGATTCAGCGAATTTATGACTGGTGCAGAAATCATGATTCGGAACTGATGTTTCAGCACCGCTGTCCCCTGGCAGCGGAATTTCCACACATAGAATGCGCCCGGGATGAGGAGCACTTCACTGCAGCTGTGGATATTGTGCTTTCCGTCGGGGGTGACGGCACCTTTCTTACGGCTGCGCATATAGTAAAATTTACGCCCATTCCTCTTATGGGTATTAATCTCGGAAGTCTTGGATTCCTGGCCAATATTGAAGATTATGAAGTGGAGGAATGTCTTACTCAGGTACACACCCGGGAGTATTACACCATGGAACGCATGGTTCTTGATGTGCTGGTGATGCGGAAGAATACCGTTGTGCATACAATGCACGCCCTGAATGACACCTACATAAACAGAACGGTTCCGCGAATGATTTCCCTTTCCCTGCGGTATGATGAATCCTATATTACTGATTACGTTGCCGACGGTCTTATTATTGCCACACCGAGCGGATCAACGGCCTACTCACTTTCCGCCGGAGGCCCCATTGTGGATCCTTCCCTGGAGGGATATATCATTACCCCCATCTGCCCCCATTCACTCAATGAGCGCCCTGTGGTACTTTCGGCGCATAATCCCCTTACAATCAGAATCAATTCCAAAAACCCCGGCATGATCTTCAGCGTCGATGGTATTACCTCTGTTGAATTGCAGGCAGATGACGAAGTTCACCTTTCCTACAGCGGAAAAAACACCCGCATTATTCAGTTTTCACAGCATTCATATTTTGATACCCTGAAAAGCAAGCTCAACTGGAGCGGTGCGAAAACCAAGGAGAAATAATGCTTACATCCCTGCAGGTAAAAAATCTGGCCCTTATTGAAAATATTTCCATAGAATTGTTCGGAGGATTCTCCGTGTTTACCGGCGAGACAGGTGCGGGAAAATCTATCCTCATGGGAGCTATTGATCTCCTGCTTGGGGGAAGAGCTTCAGCATCCAGTGTGCGTAGCGGAGAAGAAAAGGCCGAGGTTTCAGGAGTTTTTGTTTTTTCTTCACTTTCCCCGGGACTGAAAGAGTTTTTGGCAGAAAATGATATTGAGTGTGCCGATGAGGAATTGATTATTCGCCGGATTATTCGAAAAAACGGCCGCAACCGCGTACTTCTTAATGCCGTGGAGGTACCCCTTTCTGTTCTTCGCGGACTGGGAAGGCTTCTCTTTGATCTGCATGGGCAGCATGATCATCAGGCTCTGCTCTCTGAGTCAGCAGCCGGGGAGATTATAGACAGTTTTTCCGAGGTTGCTCCCGCAAAAAAGGAATATCAGAAGTGCTGGCATGAATATCGCCGTGCCGAAGATGCTTTGAAGGAGCATCAAAGACGTATCGAGACCCTACGCGAGCGGGGTGATTTTGTGCAGTTTCAGTATAATGAAATTGATGAATTGTCACTCAAAGAAGGAGAGCTGGAAGAGCTGGGACAGGAATATCGCCGTATTTCATCGGTTAATGAGCGGAGCCAGGCTGCAGCGCAGATTGATTCGGCCTTAAGCGATGAAGGTGAGTGTCCCGGAATAGCAACCCTTGCAACAACGCTTTCCCGGGGACTTGCAACACTGGCTGAGTTTGATCCGGCATTTACTGCCTGGGTTACTTCCGTGGGGGAAACCCAGGCTGTTTTTAATGATCTGCAAAATACCATAAGCTCCTATGTTCATGATATTCAGGAAGAGTATGACCCTCACAGAATGGATGAGATCAACAGCAGAATCAGCCGTATTCAGCGACTGATGAAAAAACATGCCTGCGATTATGCCGGACTGCTGGAAAAACATCGTGTGCTTCAGGAGGAACTGTCCGATATTGAGAATTCACGTTCTGATGCCACGCAGCTCAAAAAACAGATGGATGCTGCCTATGAAAAACTTATGGTTCACGGAGAGAAGCTTCATGGGGTGCGCCAAAAAATCTCCCGAATATTTGATAAAAAGATAACGGAAAAAATGGATTCCCTCGGTTTTACCGGAGGAGGATTTTATACTGAATTTACTACCTGTGATACGCCGCGGGAAGAAGGAATCTCCGTGCCGCGGTTTATGGTTCGTACAAACAGGGGTGAGCCCTTTATGCCCCTGGCTTCAACGGCTTCAGGAGGAGAAATTTCCCGTATTATGCTGGCTGTGAAATGCATTCTTGCGGAAAATGACCCTGTTCCTGTGCTTGTTTTTGATGAGATTGACACGGGTGTGGGAGGGGTTCTCGCTGCAAGTATCGCCCGGGAAATGCGCAGCCTTGCACGGTTTCACCAGCTCTTTGTAATCACTCACCTGCAGCAGATTGCCGCCCGGGCAGATACTCAGTATTCCGTTTATAAGGCAGAAAAAGACGGCCGGATTATCACAAAAATAGAGCGATTGAGCGGTGATAAACGCGTTGACGAGATTGCCCGTATGCTTGGAGATGATTCTTCACAGCATTCCCGGGAAATGGCGCGAAAATTGTTGAATGATCAGATGTAGGAGCGGTATATCTGCGCAGTTTTTTCACCGATTTTATCCCAGGTGAAATTTTCAAGAATATGAGATGAGATATCTTTTTTGGGCTCCCTGAGGGCCCGCTCAGTTTTGTGGCGAATATCATCAATACTGTGTGGATTGACGTAATATGCACACTCCTGAAAATAGTATCGGGTTCCGCCCCGGGGGGTGGTAACCACCGTTGTGTGAGCGCTGGCTGCTTCCAAAGAGGCGATCCCCGGGGTTTCATAGAGTGAGGGAAGAACAAACACCCGGGCGGCGGCATAGGCCGATGCCAGAAGGGGATCCGTATTTTTGAGAGGACCCGGCAGATGAATATGCGCTGCATCCTGTGCTTCGCGTACACAGGCCTGCCCATAGGCATTTTGGGGAATGGGGCCGAAAATATAGGCGGGGTGAGGGATTTTTTTCAATGCCCGGATCAGATTCAGGGTGTTTTTGCGTTTATATCCGATATTTGTCACGGAAAGAATAATTCCTGTTTCGCCGTAGGTTTGAGAGAACAGGGCGTCCGTACCGGTGCTGAAGCGTGGATCGATGCCATTGGGTATAATTGTTATTTTGCGGTGGGAGATGTTGAAAACCCGAGAGATTTTGTCCGCCTCTTCATCGGTATTGGGCAAAAGTATATCGGCAATTTTAAATATTTTTTTTGCATAGGAAAAATTGCTCTGAATACCCGCCGAAAGCTTTTGCAGAC
Organism: Fibrobacterota bacterium; assembly: GCA_051745755.1. Taxonomy (GTDB): domain Bacteria; phylum Fibrobacterota; class Chitinivibrionia; order Chitinivibrionales; family Chitinivibrionaceae; genus Chitinivibrio. Next base: position 9,013 of record JBNJEI010000053.1, on the reverse strand, counting down.
AGGAGGCAAAGAAGAGTTCCGCCCGTATAAGAGTGTTTGAGTGGACACTGAAGAAAACCGGTGACACAATAAGAGGAATATTCATAGAGGCGGCAAAGAGAGCAATGTCCAGGGTATCCTTTGAGGCATGAAAAATATGCACTGCGGAAACAGTATCCCAGTTGTATTGTTTCCACGGATTGTATTTCTCGATGGCTATACCGTGTTGTCCGGCGGCTTCGGAGGTATTCACCGCCTGAATCCAAAGACCTCCGCACACCGCCCCTGCTACGGGGGGTACTACTACCAGAATTGTTCCCATCAGTCTCTCCAGAAAAATTTAGTCAGTAACATATTCTTTATCTGTCGCGGCACAATCCGCGGCAGTACCTGTTCCTGTAGGGCCTTGTTTTGAATGGGCACAGACTGTGCCTTCGTTGAAAATACAGTTTCCCCTTCACCGAAGGTGTCATATTTTCTGTTTCCCCAGAAGATTCTGAGAGGTATGCGCGAGGGATTATGTATCCGATTGGAATCTATGGTTACGTTTGCTGTGTGGCGCCGCATAAGAAAATCGCAGTATTCCCCGTATGTTGTACTGCAGGCCCCGCATGTGAGAGCATAGTTGATAATGTCCTTCTGAAGATGATCCAGGCCGCTTCCGGGATGGTTGTACAGACTCAGGGGAAGGCCGAGACTGAGGTGGAGATTGATTCGGAATACAAAATAATTATAGATGGTATGGGGATCTGCTTTGTAGGAGAGAAAACTGCCCATACACACGGGATGCACGGGAATTTGAATAATATCATCATCAAAGACTGCGGGGAGGGCGTCGTAGAGAAAGGAGAAATCCGACCCAAAACAAATCCCCTGACGCAGCAGAAACCTGTTTCTTTTCCATGAGTATATGCCGTAGGGGGCGGCGTATCCCCGGGAGGTAAACCCAGCATCACGGAGGGTCTTCAGACCTTCCTGCATATCATGTATGGCAGGACGGGCTCGGTGAAACCGGCAGTGAAATTCCACAGCGTCCCGGGGGTTTCTTTTAAAAAGGGGGAGAATGTTTTTTTGCGCCTGTGTATGCACAAACCAGGTCGTTTTGATATCCCCGGCGCATGCCTGCCAGGATTCAATATCCTTTTGTGATGCATAATCAGTGTCCATGCGAAAAAGAAGTGGCGGAGTATGGTTCGGATAGGGACTTTTCTGAATAAGCGGGCGGGCGGCTTCTTCTGTGAGGGTTCTGAGAAAGAAGAGAAACAGCCGTGCAATCTGTCCCTTGCTCACCAAAGAGACCTCTTCATTGGGCAGGGGGGCTTCCCTGAAAAAAAATGCTTTGTAGAAAGACCGGGTGGATAAGAACAGATTGAAGGGGATACCCCAGAAGGCAAGTATTCCTCCTCCGGAATGTATTCGGGGACTCAAGCTCCTGCCTGCATACCGAAGGAAGTGGTAAAAATCGATTTGTTCAAAAATATTCACTTCGGTCTCCATAGATCGGGAGGTAACAAATGATGTTATAATTTTATCCCCCGTGAATGCACCATAGAGATGTCCCGTACAGTCGATTACAATTCCGCCCCGGGACAGATAGTCGGTTATCTCCGAAGCGGTATATGTACCGGAGATAACACGAAGGGAATACCTGTGCAGATTTCCTGTTGCTTTTTCATGGAGCAGCCCCAGATGGTCCAGGAATGCCTGCATCCCCGGAGGATATTCATCCACGCCGATTATATGTCTGTACTGCATGAAAAAAGCCTTTTGGCAGAAATTATACAGAGTGTTGCCGATGTAATAATCAGCAGTCCAGCAGCGCTTATACTCAGGGCAGTATATCCTTGGGTATGGATGAAAACCAGTACAATTGCCGCCAGAACAATGAGCAGGTGTTCAGCTTTTGGGAGGCGGATATAGGTTTTAAACAGGCCGAAGGCATGGAGAAAAAAGCAGCCTTCCATCACTACAATTGCCAGGGCTGCACCGTTTTCTCCCCAGTAATAGGTTCCTGCAAAGAGCAGGGGAAAGGTGAGGCTTAAGGGCAGCAGGCTTGACTGGAGAAAAGAACGGGCTCCTCCCAGGCTGAGTATTCCATAGCTTAAAAGAGTATTGAGGGTAGTGAATATAAAATAAAATGTAAGGATACTCAGGGTTATGCTGTTTTGCACAAATTCAGGGCCGAACAGAAACTTCAAAAGAAAGGGTGAAAGGATGCTGAGAAGCATTGCTGCAAAAACAGTAAAGGAGATAACGCTTCGATACAGAAAGCAGACCTGTTTTCGGGTCTTGTCCCGGTTGTGAAACCAGTATTTGGGCAGTGAGGAGATAAAGAGGGTACCCAGTATGGTGTCAAATATCTTGGCCAGAAGTATGCATTTAAAGCTTACGGCAAAGCCTGCGGCTGCTCCGCTTTGAATATGCGGGGAAAGAGGGGTCATGGCTGTAATAACAAGGGGAGGTGCTGTAATGGGGAGCTGCTGCAGTATCTTGGTGATTCCCATAAAAAAAGATGCACGGATAAGGCTTTTGTCTTTCCACAGGGGAAAAAAGGACAGCTTGAAGGGGCTTTTACTATAGAGAAACACAGCTTCAGTGGAGAAGGCTGCAAGATAAAAAATGGGTATCCAGATATAGGAGAGAGAAAAATAAAACCCCGTACATATCAAAAGCAGATAGAGACTGACTGCACCGGCATGGGCTGCAGTTATCATGGTGAACTTTTGATTTCCCTGAAAATACCAGGCCGGCTTGAATGATTCAATCAGGGAAATGAAGACGAAAATGGCATACAGGCTTTTTTGCCGGGCCGGGGCGGGTATAAAAAAAATCATCAGTACTGCAAGGGGTACGGTAAACAGAAAATTGGTAAACCGGGCAGTAAATATATCCGCTGTGTTAAATTTACTCTGTGGCTTTGCCGCCTCGGACAGGCCCAGATGCATGAGGCCCGCATCGCTTATGGTAATTACAAGGGTCATCAAAGCCAGGCCTGAAGCGATATGATCAAATTCATCCCCCCGTGAAAGCCAGCGGGCCATGAGCATCAGGGTAATTACCCCCAGGAACTTGTTAAAAACATGTCCTGAAAAAAGGGTGCTGAAATATGATATATGTCTGTTCATAGGGAATGCAATATTTCTTTCAGGTGGTGTGTATCAGTGAAGGGAATTACCGAGGAATCAAACCCGTCCCTCAGTTCGTCTTTGTCCCGAATGAGTATTTTTTTATTATAACTCTGCGCCAAAATAAATGATCCGGAAAAGAGTATCCGGGTAAAATTAAATATAACATGGGTTGCAGCGGAAAAAAGAATTTGTTCTTCACGGGGTGTTACAAACCGGGGCAGCAGGAATATGTTGTCTTCTGTCAAGGACAGTTTTTTTAAAGCACTGTAACAGGCAGAATCTTTTATTCCTCCGGCGATAATCAGGCGGTGGGCGGGTAAATCTGCAAAAAGACGGGCTATTTCAGTACTGCCCTTATAGGGCGCAATATATCCATACATTAAAAAGAGGTTTTCTTCTGAGTCCAAAACAAGATTCGGAAAAAGCGTCTTCAGCTGTTGTCGGGCGTTTTGTACCGGCATGGTTTCAACGGGGTAGGGGGGATGTGATATGACCGATATTTTTTCCCGGGGAAGGGAGAGAAGATGTGCCACGGTGATGCGGGCCCGGTCAGTATGCACACAGAGATGAGTGGCCATGCGGGCAAAGAAACGGCGGATATACCGGTTCAGACAGCGGTGTTTCTGCTCGTGTGGTTCACTGTTATGTACGGTCCAGAAAATCCGGCCTCCCAAAAGGGCAAAAATCATGAGAGGTATAAGTTTTACAGAGAGCTTAAAAAATTCCGCACCCGATGAAAAGGAAAGCCAGTTGTAGTGAACCGCCGTTTTTTTGGGGTGTAATAGATAGGTGGGAAGCAGCGGATTGGCACTGCGGATGTCTGCTTTTGCATCTGAATATAAGAGACGCAGGTATGGGTTGTACCGACTGGATTTTTCTATATCCGGGAATACATATACCCGGTGAATGGGGGGGCTGAATCTGCTGTAAAGAGCATCCATCTGGTTTTTTTGTGATTTCATAGCAGGCCTCTACAGAGTAATATACAGCCAGAAAGGGATGGTACCGATGGAAAGTGCCGTTGAAATAACAAGGTAGGAAGAGATAAAATCGGGTTCTGCATTTAGACGGTCGGAAATAATATAGCTTGCCACGGCTCCGGGAACAGCATTGAGCAGAATCAGCACCACATACACATCCTGTGAAAGATCGGGGAAGAAAACGTGTGCTGCAGTGAAGATAATAAGCGGAGCCAAAAAGAGCTTTGCCCCCACAGCAAGGGTCAGTAACCGCCGGTCCTGGGTAATCTCCTGCAGTTTCAGATTGCTGCCAACCAGAATAAGTGCCAGGGGCAGTCCCATGGATCCCAGAAGATCAGCTGTCTGTACAAGTATGTTAAAGCCTTCATGGGCGATGCGGGGGAGGTGTACTGTGTCGTTCAAAAGAGGGCGAAGCCAGGAAAGCAGGCTGCTGATGATCAGGGTGATAATAACGGGGTTGAAGAATGTTTTTACCGCTTCCTGCTGTATATTCGGAGCATGCTGTGTATCTGTTTCTGAATGGTGTGCGCGGTATATCAGGAATACCGCGGAGAGGATATAAAACGGCACGGTAAAACCGTTTATTACCGCAGCCACGGCAAGCCCCGATGAGGGAACGGCGCTTGCTGCCAGGGGAAATCCCATATAGCCGTTATTTCCCCAGTAGGAGCAATAGGTCAGGGCGGCCCTTTTTGTTTTTGAGCGGGTAAAGAGGGGAGCGGCAAAAAACATCAGGGTTCCCGCCACAATCATGGGAAGACTTGCAAGAATAAATAATTCCAGTGAGAAAATTTCTCCGCTGTCTGTTTTCATAAAGGATGAAAATATGAGTGCCGGCAGGGCAATATTATAGGTTATCCAGCTGAGGAGTTTTTTTCCTTCCGTACTCAAAAGGTTTCTTCCGGAAAGAATGGCGCCCATAATTGCTATGGCAAAAACGGGAACGGTAATGGCGGCTATTTCAAAAATTTTATCTGTAAGCATAATTCCTCCAATACAGTAAAATAGCTTATGCGCTGTTGTGGCGGAATTAAGAGCGGGAAGGATAGTAATGTTTTCTCAGAACCTGAGCTGTTTTCGGGTAAAAGCGCGGTGTAAACCATTCCGGTCCTTCCATGTATAATCCGGTTTCAAGCTTGAGTTCCGTAAAAAGATTGTGAATAAAGGGATACCATTCCAGCTTTAGATCTCCCTGCCAGTGAACAATATACTCAGTGAATAATTCAAGAGGATCGTTGCTGAGGTTCCGTATGTGTTTGGGTTCCGGTGCTTCGTATGGGGAGGAAAACCAGGGGAGAAGTCTCTGGATTTTTTCAGGAATGCCCTTTTGGGCAGCTGTTTTTTTCCAGCTTTTGAGATCTGATTTTCCGGAAGCAAAAAAGCTGCCCGTCAGATCGAGAAGAAAGCAGTCGGTTTCCACCAGCCCGGTTCCGTTAATCATCGCTCCCTGTGTAAAGGTGGAAATATCACGGAGATTGCGGTGTTTATAGGGACCGACAAAGAGTTTGTTCGGTGTATAATCGTTGCAGTAGTAATTATCCCAGATAACACAGTTTTTACCGAAGAGCGAGTGAATCTTTTCAAGGGACGCTTTGTTTATGGCGGGGGTGATGGTATGGTCCCCTGTCCACATCAGGGTCGTGTTTTCCGGCAGTTCCTGTGCTATATATTCTATATATCGGTGTGCGGCGGAATTTATAAGTAACTGTGAGGTGTAGATGGTGGGGCAAAACAGAAACGGCAGGTGGGGAAAGGTCTGCCGCAGGCTGGCAAGGATTTCCATCTGGGCCTGGGCGGGATGGGAATAATGATGGGTTTCCTCCTGTGAAAGTGTGAGGGGGATATCATCAAAGAGGAGTGCTATTTTCTTTGCCCCGGCACTGCAGAAATGTGAAATACGCTCTGCAAGCTTTTCTCTGTGTTCTTTTGATGTGTACTCCAGGGAAAGCCCCGGTGCCAGGGCGGGAATAAACTCAACTCCCTGTGCGTTGCTTTCCGCAATGAGGGCGGCCAGATTTTCAGTGTACGTCCTGTTTGGCAGTTTTTTCCATTCGAGGCGATGAGAGAGATCTTCCTTGGGCGCAAAGATATACGCAGACAGCCCATTATTTCCAAGGGTCTGAATAATTCTGTGCCGCTGGGAAGAAGAAAGGAGTTTTCCATAGTATCCTTCAATATATCCGGTATAAAACATGTTGATTATCCTTTTGTTACAGCAAGCAGTGTTATATCTGCCGGTGTGGCAAAACTGGTATGAATGGTTTTTTGAACATGGAATCTGCGACTGGTGAGGTGGTCTTCAAAATCAGTGAGATGGGGGCGTCCGGGATCGAGGATATACGCCGTACCGTTCTGATTAAGATTACGCGCAAGGAGGTCGGCTATGGGAACAATCCAGCGTTTTTCATAGAGGATATCCGTTCCGATAATACTGTCAAAGTGTCCTTTCAGACAGGAATGTCGCCAGTCAAAGGCTGCAACCTGTCCCTCCAGTTTATTTTCCCGGAAGTTTTTCTGGGTGATTATGCAGGAGTCAACGGAATAATCCGTAGCCAGTACATCGTGGCTGCACGAGGCAAGAAAAACTGAAAGTATGCCGAGACCACAGCCGAGCTCACAGATTTTTTTGGAGCTGTGACCCAGGTAATCGGGCAGTATCTCCAGGGCAACTTCCGCAGAAGGCCAATGGTCGACCCAATAGGGAATATATTCATCATCGTTGAGAGCATTTTCCACCAGGTAGGATTCCACGATATTTTCCGGATCGCAGGGTTTAATAAAATGAAATGTATCGGTGCCGATGTTTTTTCTGAAGCGGGTATATTTGATAGTTTCCATTTTAAAAATATCTTGCATTATCCTCTCAGTGTATATATTTTACGTCTCGTTGATGCCGAAGTGGCGGAATTGGTAGACGCAGGAGACTCAAAATCTCCCGAAATTTGATTTCGTGCCGGTTCAAGTCCGGCCTTCGGTATTAGTTTTCTTTAGCCTTCCGGGCATTTTTAAGATCCCTCAGTTCAACAATTCCTTCATCAACCAGTGTTTTTCCGGTTATTTTTGAATCGGGACCGCGCAGTGTTTTTAATACAAGCTGAGCGGTCAGTATTTTTTTTCGGGAGGACTCTATTTCATTTCTGTGCAGGTAATATTCAGCCTGGGATTTCTGTGTGCGGATATTGTGTGCATTTGAGGTTATAAGAAGGGACATGAGTATGGCAATAAAGAGAAGGGTGGTGGAAACGGAATACATCGCAGTTTTTCTGAGGCTTATGGCAGAACGGTTGCTTTTGTATCTCGGTGTTTTTTTAATCTGTGAGGGAAGCGGTGCCTTGTCGGGCTTGTTCAGAAGTGTTATCTCACCATTTCTCAAAGCCTTGTCAATGGCGACATATACATGAAACCGTGAGAAGAAAACATTTTTGCAGATATCCCGTACGGTTCTTTTTCCGTTAATAAAGGATACCACATATTGTTCAAAATTATTCAGGGGCTGATGAACATCCCGGGGAGTGAGGGAGCTGTTGCTGCCGAAGATTGTATCATCGGTGATGATATCACTGATGTTAACCCACTCATCGGAACGTTTTGCCGCTTCGAGCATAACAAAATTTGTCGGCACAACAATGTTGCTGAACTGATGTTTGATTACCGACGGCAGGGGTTCGAAATTATACTTTCCTCCCTCAAAGGCAAAGATATTACATGCAATATCGATAATTCCGGTCTGCATAATGGTGGTAAGTTCGTTTATGGAAAGATACCCCTTCTTAAGAAGTTCATCAGAAAGAAGGTGGTAATTATTGTAATACAGGGTGTGTAATTCCTGAATTTCCTTTTCGGAATATCCCTTCACATTTATTAAAAAGCGATAGAGAAATTCCTTAATGTCTTCTTCTCCGCTTTTTATATAGACGATCTGACCGCTCTTAAATATTATCTCCACGTGTTCCCGTGAGTCAATTTTCAAAATGCCGTCTTTATGGTCCTGATCAATAAGAAGAAATATATTTGACAGATTAAAATCAGATAAGGTCCCGTTTAGTGACATTTCAGGCCCTCCCCGTGTTTATTTCGTACTTTAGACAGACGATAAAATTAAAAAGAAATATGATGTTATATATGGCAAGAACAGATATGAGTATCAGCTTGATTGTGGTATTGGTATTTGAAAAGAGGGTAAGGTCTGTGGTGTAAATAAATTGGTAGAGGCTGTAAATAAAAATGGTAATGAAAATATAGGGAAATTTCCGTGTATAGGGCTTGTCCTTAATAAAGAACGTCTCACTTCCGGGAATAAGGACGTTCATGGATACGCCAAAGAGGCGCCTTACAATACGTTTATGGACAGATATCTTAATTTTCATCCCGTCAACCAGGGAGGCATTGGATATGGATTTGAGGGTGTGTTTACAGTCCATACAGTACTCCCCTTCACGACATTTCCGACAGGTCCGTTTACCGCACAGACGGCATTCTCCCACGGTATTACGTTTGTGGCTTGAGGATATAATATAGACAAGACTGATCACTAGAAGTGCCAAGTTTATCAGTATTGTAAAGAGCGGCGGAATATTGAAAAACCGGTGACTCCAGACTCTGCTGTGCCGCCGGGCGGTATTTCCGAAAAACTCTGTAAAACTGTTGTGAAAAGCCCGTGGGGAGAAATCGCCGAGAAAATACCTGCGGGCCGGGGGAAGATCGTTTCCAAAAAATGCATTGTTTTCATCGGCAAAGATACCGATTTTTTTATCATTAATACGGGACGCTTTCTGTAAATATTCTCCCGTATATGTATGGTTTCTGTAATCAAGAATGGCCCGGTTGTAATTGAAATTTGTGGATGCCAGAAAGGGGGCGGTTTCATGAGCCTGTTCTATATAGGCAAACCCCTTGTCAATTTCATTATTCAGGAGAAAGGCCGGA
>JBNJEI010000052.1:0-17252 GCA_051745755.1 Fibrobacterota bacterium | reverse complement strand
TTTTGTGCTCCTGTGGATAGAGTTTTTTAGAGAATATTTACAACCAGATGATTCGGTGATAATAAGGCAAGCTTCATAACACCCCTTGTTCAGCAAGCCGTATATAACAGGGTGGATATGGGAGTGCTGCAGAAGGCGGGGACGGGAATGTCCCACATGTTCAGCTACTGTGAAGTATATGAAAGAAACTTGTTTTAGGTTTGAAAGGTCTTCTGCGGATCAACGGGGGCTACCCGTTTTGTTTTGCAGCGTTGTGCCTGGACCAGCCCGGGAGGAGACTTTCGGGGTTTTCGTACAAAGCGGGCTTCCGTTATATGTACTTCCGCATAGGAGGTATATTTTGCCTTTGAGAAAAACACTGCAATTCCACCGGCAAAGTCAATGATTTCCACAGGAGGCCAGGGGGTGTTTTTTTTTCTGCGGATAATCACATGAGATCCGGCATATCCCACGGCATGAAGCCATATATCTGAAGGCTTGGCAAAACGGGTTGATAATTCGTCATTCATGGTGGCTGTTTTCCCGGCGTAAATATTCCAGCCCCGGTATTCATAGTGCCGATAGGGCAGGGCTTTTTCTGTGTTTTTTTGGGAAGTCGGGGCCGAATTGTTTTTTAAATGGTTGGTTTTTTTTAGAAAAGGGAGTACTTCTTCTTCAGATGCTTCAGCTTCGCGTAATTCCGCAGCTTCCGTACAATATGCTTCCAGTTCAGCTATCTCTTTTTGAGTGGAATCAGCTTTGTCGCAACACAGTGCATAACTTCGTTGCCCTTTTCGTGCTTTTTTGTAGAGTAATTTTGCATTTTGTGCGGCAGTGAGCTTGGGATTAAGGGGGATATCCGCGTCTTTCTGTGTGTGAATATTTTGCGTTGGGTAGTGCTTCATTCCCTTGGTAACAGAGTTCTTTTCAGCAAGGAGTGTATCGCCCAACTGCCGAAATTGCTCCCAGCGGCTGGCTTCATCCCTTTCCTGAATTTGCTTCTTCAGGGTTCGTTTTTTTCGCTTTAATCTGCTTCGCAGCTCACGGTGTCTCAGCCTGAGCTGCTCCTGAATAGTTTCCATGACCTCGTGCACCTCGTTATGCTCAAAATTTGTTTCAGAACTTGTTTTTTCAGGCTCACTATTATAAAATAGATAACCCGAATAGCAAAAAGGTTAGGTTATGAAACATATTCGTATTATTGATACTAATTCGGATCGATGCCGGATGGTGTCAGACCGGATTTCTCATCGCATAAGCGGTGAGATACACTGTTTCCGGAGTGTTGCTCAGGCCCGCAGTTTCCCGGCTGATCTGAGTGACTGTACTGCTCTGATTCTTGACATAAGTGCCTCACCGGACGATTACAGCCCTCTGCCCGGGGTTCCGGTGATACTGGTGAATCACGGTGTTCCCATCAATACCAGGGCCCTGCTTCTGGCCTCCTGTGTACTGGATTATGTGCAGGATTACTCCGGGCATAACTGCGCATATATCGTACATCTTCTGGAGCAGATTCCCTATCGTCAAACTGTTTCCGTTGCCCTTATTCATCGTGATCCGGCCATGGCACATCTTATTTGCCGCCGCCTTGACAGTCTGGGTGTCAAAAATCATGCTGTCACACGAATACAGAATGCGGTTCAAAGGATTGAAGAGGATATGGTGCATTTTGTGTTTCTTGACGCAGCTTACGGAGAGCGGGGACTTACTCTTCTTTCGGAATTGCGAAAGAAATGTAATAAGCGGGAACTCTATGTTATGGTGCTGATGGATGAGCCGCGCGATCATGAAGTGGATCTTGAGTATCTCTATGCCGGAGCCAATTGGTGTGTGGAAAAAAGCATTTCCGCGCCTGCCGCACTGGAATATTTCACCTTACTGGTTAATAACGCTCTGCAACAGGTTATCTCCTATCTTGAGATGCAGTATATGGCAAAGCGCGATGCCCTTACGGGGGCTGTTAACAGGCGGTATTTTATGGAGATGGGAGCATCTCTTTTTTCAAATTACCGACGGGGTAATCTCCAGATTGCCGTGGCTATGGTGGACATTGACGATTTTAAGCATATAAATGATACCTATGGTCATCCCGTGGGAGACAGGGTGATTATAAATCTCTATGAGAGTCTTTCATCACGCCTGCGGAAAAATGATATTGTTGCCCGTTTCGGCGGGGAAGAGTTCTGTATACTCCTTACGGGATCCGATATGGAAGCGGCCCCGCGTATACTTGAAAGGATACGCAGTATCATTGCAGATACCCGTGTCTGGTATGAGGATGATGCGTCTGTAAAATATACGGTTTCCATGGGGCTGTGTATGCATCCTCTGGAGAGCCTTGAAGATATGATTATTGCGGCTGACAGATATTTGTATCAGGCAAAGGAGAATGGAAAAAACCGGTTGATTACCTAAGTCGATTGTGTTGTGCCGGGGGGGAATATATTTTTCCTGAGAGCTTTTATGGTGGAGCAGATATGGAAAAAACCCCCAAATCCATGCGTTTGCAGATCGGTGTGTTCGGCCCGACAAATGCGGGTAAATCGAGTTTTGTGAATCGCATAACCGGTCAGGATGTGTCCATCACTTCCTCCGTGCCCGGCACCACTACTGATGTGGTGGAGAAAGCCATGGAGCTTTTGCCTTTGGGGCCCGTGATGTTTCTTGATACCGCCGGTATCAGAGATGTTTCACATCTGGGCCGCAAGCGGGGAGAAAAAACAGCCAAAATATTTGATCGTGCGGATGTGGCTGTTATCATCTGCGAAAACGGTCCGGAATATAATGAAACAGAGATTATCTCCCAGTGCAGTAATCGTGATATCCCCATGATTATGGTATTTAATAAGATTGATGCTGCCCCTCCCTGCCGGGAAAAATATGAGAAATACGCACAATACGGCCCGGTTCTTATGGTGTCCTGCACACAGTGGAAGGAGACCTTTGTTGATGAATTTAAAACGGCTCTGCAGAAGGTGCTTCCGGATCATTGTAGTACAGCACCATCACTGGCGGGAGATCTTCTTCCCCCGGGAGGCCATGCTGTTTTTATAGTTCCCATAGACCTGCAGGCGCCCAGGGGACGGCTTATTCTTCCGCAGGTTCAGGCGATTCGGGATATTCTTGACAGTGACTGTATGGTGAGTGTGGTAAAGGAACGGGAATATCTGATGTTCCTTTCGTTATTGCGCAAAAATCCTGATCTGGTGGTCTGTGATTCCCAGGTAATGCACAAAATGGTGGCCGATACTCCGGCGGATGTTATGGTAACCACGTTCTCAATACTTTTTGCCCGATTTAAGGGGGAGCTTGAAACCCTGGTATCAGGCCTTTCCGCCCTTATTGATCTCACCGCAGATGATAAAATACTCATATCCGAGGCCTGCTCGCATCACGCCGGCCCCGATGATATCGGCCGGGTGAAGATTCCCCGCTGGATTCGGCAGTTTACGGGGGTGGACTGTACTATTGATGTGGTATCCGGCAGGGAATATCCGCCCGATTTATCCGGCTATTCACTCGTTGTGCACTGCGGTGCCTGCATGCTTACCAGAAACGAGATGATGCGCCGGCTTTCCTCTGCCTCAAAAAAACATGTTCCCATAACCAATTACGGAGTCGTAATCTCCTTTATTCAGGGTGGGCTGCGGCGTGTTTTATCTCCCTTTCCTTCGGCATTACTGCTCTATGAAGAAAAGATTGAGTCACGTATCTGAAAAAACATTATATTACTGAGGTGATACTTTCATACAAAAGGATACATTATGTCTGTACAGGATACGCTGACTACGCTGTTAAGTCAGCTCAAAAATACGGCAAAAACTGAAACAGTTTTTGGTGAGCCCATAGTGGCGGGCAGTGCGACTGTGATCCCCGTCACCCGTATCTCCTTTGGCTTTTCTGCAGCGGGAAGCGCAAAAAAAGACGGAGTTAACGGCTCAGGTGGAGGTGTGCGTATTGAGCCCGTGGCTCTGATATCGATTACCGCAGACGGCAAGGTGAAGGTCTATCCGGTAAACGGTAGATCCGCTGTGGAGGAGATTGTGGCACATGTCATAGATGTTGCTCCCGAACAGGTTATCCGAAGAGTTAAAAAGGCATTTGAGAAAGGAACAGAAGAGAATGATAGACAGGAGTAATCCGTATAATATCTGGGTTTCACCACAGGGTGATATTTCTCCCGACGGAAGCCGGCAACATCCATACAGCAGCGTTAACGAAGCCTTACTGCATGCCAGTCCGGGTACAAATATTGTACTTCAAAGCGGAACCTATGACTCTACCGTTACTCTACAGGAGGTTCAGGGAAGCCTTGAAATCCCCATTCGTATATTGGGGGATACTCAGGAAGGCCCCGTAATCTGCAGAGGTACCTGGTATATGTACTCGGTGCAGAACATTATTCTCTCCGATATACTGTTTCAGGACACAAAGGATCCTGCCATATCACTGGTGGGGGAATCCTATACCAATATCTTTAAAAACATAACTTTTCGGGATTGCGGCGGGCAGGCAGAATGCTCATTCTTTCTGGGCGGAAGCCAGGGGCGTGATAATATTATAGAAAACTGCACCTTCATACAGACCGATTCAGCTCCCCGCCATGTGGGAGTGCTTTTTTCTCAGAGCATTGACCTGGAGGACGAAACTCTTCTGGTGAGTAAAAATAATTGTGTGCGGTTTTCTGCATTCACCAATTTTAAAACAGCAGTTATTGCAGGAAGCGGTGATGATATTCGTGATTACAGTGATTTTCGTATTGAGCATACGCTTTTTACTTCCTGCAGTGAGGGCGTGCGGATTAAGGCAAACGGAACCACCCTGGCGGGAAATATCTTCCGCCGCTGTTTTCGTGCCGTGATACATGCGGGAGGCATGAGCACCACCGTCAAGGACAATCGGTTTGATCAGTGTGCAGCAGCGGTCTCCTGTGAATATGGAGACTGTATGGTGCATGAAAACTGTCTTATTGACTCCGGGGTTTCCGTGAAGGATGAAGTGTGCAGTTCCCCGAATATTTTCCATCATAATACCTTTTATTTCTCTGAATCCGAACTTTTGCTCGATGGTTCTTCCAACGAAATCTGCGGGACTGTATTTATGGAGAATCTTTTTTATAATGCCCGGGTGAAGCACAGCGACTCCTTTGAGTTTACAAATAATATTGCAAATACAGAATCGGAATATGCCGAAAAAACAGATATCGTTTTTGAAAGACAGGAAGAGGGAGTTCTTGTCACAAACAGCCCCTGGGGGTGCAGTACAAAGGCAGCATCACAGCAGAAAATCGACGTGCCGGAAAAACTCAATCTGGCCCATGTTGCCGAGGTTCACGGATTCAGCCCTGATGACCTTGCCGGTTCTGTGGAAAAACGCGAGCTTTTTATGCAAACCCTGTATCCCTCCCTTGAGAATTCGGAGGAGGAAGACGATGAAAATTCTGAATAGAACGGTGTTTCTCAGCATTATTATGCTTTTATTCTTATGTACCGCTCTTTCAGCCCGGTTGCACCGTGCACCCCTGGAAGGTATGGTTGATCACAGCATGAAGCATTTTGTTACCCGTGTTCTTGACAGTGTTTCACCTGAGGATACGGTTCTTTTTACCATAGACTCAGACGGAGGCAGGCTGGATGCCGCCTTTGCCATAGGAGATACGCTTTTTTCCTCTCCTGTAACCACCATTGCCTATGTGGAACGGCGGGCTCTTTCCGCTGCAGCCCTGATTGCCCTTGCCTGCGATTCCATCTTTATGACACAGGGGTCAACTCTGGGAGATATGGCTCCAATAATTGTCTCCCAGGAAGGTCCGCAGGAGCTTGGTGAAAAAATCCAGTCTCCGTTACGGGCTAAGCTGCGTGCCTATGCCCGGGCATCGGGGTATGACCCTCTTCTTGCAGAATCCATGATCAGCAAGAATATACGGGTATATCAAATGGAGAAAGAAGGAGGCACTTATACATATATCCGCGGCCGTGACTACGATGAATTGTCCTCCCGTGAACGAGAGCGGGGCACCCTTATTATTGATGAAACACAGCTTTTGACCATGACCGATGAAGAAGCCTCAGCACGGGGGTTTTCCCGGGGCAGTTACGGCGGGGTACGCGATTTTATGGAAAAAGAGGAGCTGTCTCTTTCCGGCTCGCACTTTAAGCTTTACTGGTCGGAAAAAATGGCGTCCTTTATCGCCGGCATCGGCCCGATTCTTATGGCCCTCGGTATGGCCGGTCTTTTTATTGAAAGTAAATCCCCCGGCATCGGTATCCCCGGTATTCTTGGTGCGGTTTTTCTGATACTGGTTTTTGGTGCACAGTCTATGGTCGGGTTGGCTGCTCATACGGAGCTGGTGATTCTTATGATCGGAGCAATTTTTCTTCTTGCAGAAATTTTTATTATCCCCGGATTCGGCATTGCCGGTCTGACGGGCATATTCTTCATTGCTCTTGCGGGGGTTCTGGCGTTTCAGGGTTTTGTTATACCCGATCCGTCCATTCCCTGGGAAAGTGAGATTCTGTATCAAAATATGACAAATATGTTTTTTGCCCTTCTTGGATCTTTGATTATTATCCTTCTCTTCTTTAAATATCTATTTCCCCGAGTATCTTCGCTCACCTCTTCGCATATGATACTGAATCAAAATAGTGACGGCACGAATATTGATACGGAAACGGCGCGTTCATACGACGTATTAAAAGGGAAAACCGCCACGGTGGTGAAAGGTTTGCATCCCACAGGAGCTGTGGAGGTGGATGGTCATATCTATGATGCCACGTCACGCGATTTTTTTATTGAGGCGGGGAAAAAAGTAATCGTGCAGGGTAAATCGGGAATGTATTTGCTGGTTTCCAAAATCGAAGGGGAGTGATGTGATATATGTATGGGTTACGCTGTGTCAGCTCAGTGCTTCTCTTTTGATCGTTGCCGAAATGGTGTTTCCGTCCCTCGGGCTGCTTTCACTTACTTCGGCCGGGCTGTTCTTCTACTCCTATATACTTCTCTACGCCCACAATCCGTCCCTTACCCCCATACTTCTGCTGATAAATGTGTTTTCTGTACCCGCAGTTATCGTATATTCCACCCGCCTTGTGGGGAGTTCCCCCGCTGCCCTTAAAAAGAAACTGGAAGGTTCGTCCTATTTTGGTCTCAGTACAGGTGTATCCCCCGGGGAAACGGGGATAGCCCAGAGCCCTTTGCGGCCTGTGGGAAAAGCCAGATTCTCCGCAGGTTATTTTGATGTTACGGCACAAAGAAACTATATTGAAGCGGGAAGGCAAATTGTTGTGGTTTCGGTGAAAAAGAATACGATAGTGGTTGATGAATATAAAAACAGTACTCATGATTCAGCGGATGGCCAGAATCATTCTTTACCGCTGAACGTGTAATACGTGTAATTGAAATATGAATTGGTGTACATGTACATAACAAGGAGTTATTATGCAGGAAATTTCGCTTATTTTACCCATTATCGGTGGTATACTGCTGCTGATCTTTGTCTTTATTACCTGGGCCTATCTGGGGCTGTGGTTTCAGGCATTGGTTTCGGGTGTAAATGTGGGCTTATTGGAAATTATCTTTATGCGCTTTCGCAAGGTACCTCCAAAGCTGATTGTTGAAGCTATGATTACCGGAAAAAAAGCCGGACTTGAGCTGGAAACAGCTCTTCTTGAGGCTCACTTTCTTTCCGGGGGAAATGTTTTGCGGGTGGTACAGGCGTTGGTGGCAGCCCAGAAAGCTGACATTGATCTCGCATTCTCCAAATGTTCAGCCATAGACCTTGCGGGGAGAAACGTCCTGGAAGCGGTGCAGATGAGTGTAAACCCTAAGGTTATTGAGACTCCGCTTGTGGCTGCGGTTGCCAAGGACGGGATTCAGGTAAAAGCCCTGTCCCGTGTTACTGTCCGGGCAAATATCGAGCGCCTTGTGGGCGGTGCCGGTGAAGAGACTATCCTTGCGCGGGTGGGTGAAGGTATTGTGACCACCATTGGCTCTGCGGAAACCCATAAGCGGGTTTTGGAAAATCCCGATATGATTTCACGGACAGTTCTTGACAAGGGGCTTGATTCCGGTACGGCCTTTGAGATACTCTCCATTGATATTGCTGATGTTGATGTTGGCAAAAACATCGGTGCCGAGCTTGAAACAGACCGGGCATCGGCGGACAAGAAAATCGCTCAGGCAAAGGCTGAGAAACGTCGTGCCATGGCCAAAGCTGAGGAACAGGAAATGATTGCCCGTGTGCAGGAGATGCGTGCCAAGGTTGTTGAAGCTGAGGCGCAGGTCCCCCTTGCCATGGCAGAAGCATTCCGAAGCGGGAATCTTGGTGTTATGGACTATTACAAAATGAAAAATGTTGAAGCCGATACGTCCATGCGTGACACCATTGCAAAGGATGGAAAGAATGATGATGAGGATAATTCCGATACAACAGACGAAATAACAGGGCAGTAAAAATGGAAGAAATTCTTGTCCTTGTGGCCTTCGTTCTTTTTTCCGCCGTCAGGGCGGGAATGGATTCCGCACGGAAAAAAAAGGCCACTCAGAAAAGAAATAAACCTCAGGGAGGCGCTTCGGCGTCTCCTCCGGTTTTTTCATTTCCCACCGAAGAGTCAAATCCGCATGGTGGTAAGCCCCGTTACAAAAGGACGGCAACTCCGAAAAAAACCCGCCTTGAAGAAAAAGAGTGGCAAAGCAGTACTCAGGGGCAATTGGATACAGCCCGTGATGAGAGGGGCATAGCCGAATTACTGCGGGGCAGGTCTGCAGAAAAAAGAGCTGAGCCCTTTCGAAAAGCCACTCCGGTTTCACGGAACAAGGCCGGAAATTACCCGGTAAAAAAGAAGTATATATACGGAGTGGATCTTAAAAAAGCGGTTGTAGCTGCAGAGATTTTGGACAGACCGGTTTCCCTGCGAAACAATTAAAAAGGAGCGCCTATGACCGATATTGCAGAAATTCAGTCAAACGGATCAACCTTACTGGTTTTTTTCTTTGTTTTTTTGTTTTTCCACTTCTTTGAAGATCTTTTTGGCCTCAAGGGGGTCTTCAAAGTAATTGCTGCGGGGGTGATTGCCTTTTTGTACAGAAATTACTGGTATGTCGTCTGGACTACTCTACTGGAGCTTATGGTTGCCTACGGCCTGGGCGATCTAATTCGATAAAACCACCCCGGGGAGACTAAAAACATCTTTTTTGCAAATGGCACAGGTGTAAATATCAATAAAAAAAAGTATTTTACTAAACCTTTTTCGAAAAAAAAGAGGTACCTTATTTGTAAAGGATGGTTGTATATTCAACCTGAAATACAGTGCGTTGGAAAATCTTAATTCGGAGGTGTATCCTATGAAAATCTATAAAAACCTTATTCTTGGCGGGGCGGTGCTTTTATTCTCTTCCCTGCAGGTTATGGCCGAACTGGGCATGCCTTTCCCCCAGGCTAAAGAGTACGGACTGCGGCCCACGGGAAGTGTTCGGGCCCATGCCGAAGCTATTCAAAAACAATATGACAGATATGTTGATGAATGGTGGGACAGTGAAGGGTTTTTCCAGTCTTCAGCTACAAATGTGGATGCCCAGACCGTTTCCGAGCAGCACGGATACGGCATGATCATTACAGCCATTATGGGCGATAAAGAGCGTTTTGACAAGATGGTGTCCTTTTATAAGAATAATCAAGTAGCCGGTTCTCTTATGAACTGGATTATCGGCGGCGGCGGCTGGAGCGGCTCAGCCACGGATGGAGACCTTGATATAGCCTTTGCCTTTTTGCTTGCCCATCACCAGTGGGGAGATGCAGCATATCTGAGTCAGGCTGAAACCATGCTTGGTGATATCTATTCACATGATCTCAATGAAGACAACAGCTTTCTTGCCTTGGGAAGTTCCTATTCTGATCGTTCGCTTCGGCGTCCTTCAGACTGGATGGCGGGTCATATGCGTATCTTTGCTGATGTTGATGATCAGAGAAGTGCAACCTGGAGTTCTATTGCTGAGGAAATCTATAACAATTACTGGTGGTTTGTCGAGGAAAATACCGGTGACGGCTTTATTTCTGATTTTGTTCGCAATAACAGCCCGGCTTCCAATGACGAAACTGAATATGATGAGCAATATTACATGAACTCCTGCCGGGTCCCCATGCGGTTTGCCATGGATTATGCCCGCCATGCCAATGACAATAACGGCGATGCCCTTACGGCTATAGTGGGTGAATTAAGCGCCGCAATCGGCGAAGATCCCTCCAATATGAAACGCGGCTATTATCTCGATGGTTCTCCTTTGGATCCCGATGGCGGAAACGGTGTGGAATTTCTGGCTCCCTTTGGTGCGGGGCTTATTGCCACAAGTAACCAAAGCCTTATGGATGCCACATGGGATGAACTTCAGAAAAACTGGACAACTAATCCGGACAATGATATTACCGCCTATGCGGATGCACTCAAGCTGATATCAATGCTTGTTATGACAGGTAACTGGTGGACCTACGGCGACGAAGATACCCATGATGACGGTGATATCGGCGGAGACTATATTGTCTTCGATCATTTCGATAATGAATACGGGCCCGGAAATGCACAGAACCATCTTGGCCAGGTTAACGGTGTTGTCTGGGGGGATGAAAAATACGGTAGCGGCGGCGGTGATACCACATATTATCACGGCGGCGGCTGGTGGTATGCCTATGGTACAGGACAGGCGGAGATCATTGCTCAGGACGGAACAGAGATTCTGCCCCTGGTCGATGAGACCTCCGATGATCTTGATGCGATTATCCCCGAAGATGAGAATCATATGAGCATCAGCGTTCATATTACCGGTGATGATGAGGAGTCATACGATAATGCCGGTATCGGTGGCCCCATTGTGGAGGATATTATTGAAGTCGATGATGACTCCACAACTACAGAGGCGCAATATGTGAGTCTGGAAAACCTTGAAGCCATAAAGATTCGTGCCCGCGGTGAAGGGACTGTCCGTATGTCTCTTGAGACAAAGGATGTGGCTGATACGGTGGAACAGGATCCTGCATTCTGGGGTAATTACGGCTATAATATTGAACTGAAAGAAGAATGGACAGAACATATTATTGAAGTCGTTGACCTTGAACCTCAGGCATGGTCTCCCCTTGATACCCTTGTAACGGATAACCCCGATACCTGGGGATGGGGTGCAAGCGGTTCCCAGGCTGTTGGAGGGTTTCTCTTTAGTTTCTCTCAGGACGAGATGGATCAGGAAGTGAATATTGACCTTGATGTGGATTATATCCGCTTTTATGGAATGAACTACGAGGATATCGGTCTGAAAGATCGTCCCGCAAGTATTATCGGTGATGCTGATAAAATTGCCGGCAGATCCCTGGCTGATATTTCTGCACACCGCGGTGTTGAGCTTTCTTTCAATACTCAGGCGGGACAGAAAGCTCAGGCCACTCTGTATACGGTTCACGGCAGAGAAATAGCTTCCGCAGAAACCATTACCTCTGCAGGGCTGAACAACATCGACCTTGGAAGTGAATTCTCCACGGGTGTGTATTTTTTGACATTTACCCTGGATAATCAGCAGATGACACGGCAGATTCGTATTAAATAGTTGTAGTATATCTGGAAATTAATAAGGCCTTCCAATCCGGGAAGGCCTTTTTTGTCTGTTTTCACAGTCAGATACTGTTTTCAGGTCCTGCAAAAGTTACTGTATGATGAGAAACCGGTATACTGCTGAGAAAAGGATCATTCAGTACTTTCGGTACGACATCTTTTGGGATAAATTCTGAAAACCGCCAAAGCATGTATTCTGTGCTGCAGATCGTAATCCACCTCTGTTATCTGCTTTGTGAAGTCCGTTTTTACTCATTCCTGTTCCATTTACTTCCGATCAGACATGAAACGTACGTTTTGTCACCTGAGGAATACCATAAACTGTTCGATCCAATAGTACCTGTTGCTTCTGGTGCAGTGTGAGTACACAGGGTATATGTAAACAGCAAGTGAGTGTTCACTGTGCATGAATGACAGGACCACCGTAAGGCAGTATTTCTTCCAGAAAAAACCGCTCCCGATTAATTCGGAAGCGGTATATGGACAAAAGAATGCAGTTTTACTGATTTCTTAAAATACTGCTATTCGCTGGGTCCGGTTAATATTTTTGCCCGTGATGCGAACAATAAATATTCCCCGGGACGTTGTTTCCAGCGGAAGAAACACTGATGCTTCCGTATTGATGCTGCGCTGTGCAACCGTACGGCCCTGAATATCCGTGAGAGTAATACGGCCGTTTTCAATATTTTTCACCCCGTGGATTGCAATGCCGTTTTTCTGTGGGATAATATTCAGGTCGGCTGTGCGGGTTTGTCCATCATTGATTCCTGTCTGATCATCCCTGAAAGCAATAAGCGTATCGGCGGGTACGGTAAAGGCGCTGCCGTCACTGAAGGATACGGTTTTTTCCCGATTTTCACTATTGTAGATGACATAGGTTTTTTCCCCGTCATTGGAAAACACGGCAAAGGAAGGGGTATTTGCCGTAATGTTTCGGTCCACCTGTCCCAGGGCAAGAAGTGTATGGATATGGTGATAGGTATGGGCCCTGGATGCTCCGTCTTCTACATTGTAGGAGTCTTTTCTCTCCTCAAATTCCTCAGCTGCCCGCAGGGGATCTCCATAGGCAAGAAATCCCCATAATACATCCATCCAGTGTTCAAAGGGCTCTCCCTTTTCTTCTTCCATCTGAGCATAGCTGTTGCGCACATATTCCGGATAATGTCCAAGGTAATTTGATCCCCCCGTTATGGGAAGAAAATTAATTCCCCGGATCATTTCAGGAGCAGCGCTGAACCACGTGGCATAGTCAACCTTATTTCCCCATATCATACCGGCGGCATTTTTGGGATAATCATCAGGGTATACTTCATCGCGGACATCCATCCAGTAACTGTGTACGGCTTCCACCTCAGTGGTATAGAGGTATGCCCCAAGGTCGCGAAGTTCATCATTTCCCGTGATTGTTCCCCACAGGGCAACGCTGGAGGAGAAGTTAACCGCTTCTGAGGAGGATTCCTGATTATTACCGCTGCCGAAATTTGCATGCCCCGAAGCCCAGCTGTGTCCTGAATAGGGATCGAAGGTTCTGAGGAAGGGGGCAAAATCGTCACCGCGGACGGGGTTGACACAGTTCTTTATAATCAGATTAACCATGCCGCCCCAATTATCCTCACGCGCCCATTCGGAATCATACTGAGCGATGAGAGCGGCTCCGGTAATAAAATATCCATAATGAAAATGGTGGTCGTTCAGGCCGTTGGCAGCATTAAAGCTGGATTCATACCCCAAAAGGACCCCCCAGTTGCTGTCGTGATAAAAAATTTCTGATGCGACTCCCGGTTCTGCCGTTAGCCAGCTTTCGAGGCGTGTCTTGAGAATGTCAAGGAAATAGTCCCGCGCGTCAGCTCGTCCTGCCTGGTCGGCAATGCGTACAAGCATGGAGGTACGGTAAAACTCCTTTCCTGTCCAGTACGTATCGCCATTTGTACGGATCAGCTCTTCGGGAGAGAGCTCTTCCATTTCACTGATGTATGCATGAAGAAGGCTGTCAGCATAGAGCGGGCTTTCACTGTGCCTGTTTGGCAGTGAAGGAAGTATGCCGGTATAGGTAAGATTTGTGGTGAATTCATTACCACTGATTACCCGCATATCCCCCTTGGGTGTTACGTAGGTATAGTCTTCAAGCGGGTGGTCAGTATTTTTCCACTGATGGTAATACAGTGCCATCAGGGTACCTGTTTCGCTGCCTTCCAGTGCCTCTGTCTCCACTGTATACCGGGTGTTAATCCGGGAATTTTCCATGTCGTATTCCCAGGAAACCTCCGTATTTCGTACAAAGGAAAAGGCATATTGGGCATAATCACGCAGAATATCCTCTTCTGCTGCAGGGAGTACCGCCGCAGAATAATACCCACGGCCTAAAAGGTCTGAGGTGAGGGTCTTGTCTTCAATATGCCAGGAGGATCCCTGTGGAGCAAAGAGGGCATAATGCCGGGTTCCCACGGAAATACCCAGAATGTTTTCATCCTCAAACCACACCTGCGGTTCTCCGGTAGCTTCCACCCGGGCATCGCTTCCTCCTGTTTCAGCATATACAAAGGGAAGTCCCTGTCCAAAGGTTACTTTGAAATCATGTCCTTCCCAGGCAGCGGTATGAGTCCAGTCGGAATAGTCATCCAGCATGGAATGCGTGCTGTTGAGTCCTTCTGCACCGATGACCAGATCCAGGGGGAGGCCAAAAATTGCGTGGGCAAGATGGGTATATCCCGGTTCATCGGGGATGTGCACATAGTGTTCGTTGGCATATCCCATGGCCAGCCCTCTGTCCTGCGTCTCAAGCCCCAGGGGATGAGGAAACATTGGGTGAGAATGTTGGGTGTCACTGTTGCGTTGAAAGACAAGGGATGTTCCCCAGCCGTTGGTGGGGACTGCTCCCGCAATATTATCGGTTATAGACGGATCTATGGGAGTTCCGTCGTTGTCGCTGTCCGTGGGGCCCTGTTTGCCCGGCGGAAGGTCTGTGGTGTAGGAACCGTTTCCTACGGTAATAATTTCTGCCTGTACTGATGCCAAAAAGAGCATAAGCACTGTGAGGGCTTTACAAAATCCTGTAAGCATACATCCATCCTTTTTTAGGGGTACTACGGTTATATTATGCCCGGCCGGGGCGCTGTTTTATTCCTGATTTATGTCGCTTTCTCCTATTCCGTGGAAAAATATTTCATCCACGGCACATTCGATATCATCTCCCGCCTCGCCCCAGGATCCAATCACAAAGGAGTAGATTTTCGGGGCGGCATCATCCCAGACAAGTCCGTCCAGATCCATGGGGGTGCCTTCCACCGGTACGAAGGAGTCGGCAGGGATGGTTATTTCTGTCCATTCCTCAGACAATGAGAATGTATGGCCGAAGTGGCCGCTTTGAGCATCAAGGGGGTAGGTACGGGCCGTGTCGGATACAAAAAATATTCGTACGGATCCCGTTCCCCGGGCCATGAAGGATATCTTCTCAATGGAGGTTGCATCAAAGGCGGCAGTGGAATCAGTAAAGAGTGAACATGCTATGGAGGCATGGGGAGTGGCAAAGCCGTCCCGCAGGAGGAATCTTGCCTGCAGGGAATTGCCCCGCCAGGAATTATCCGAAACCATTCCAGCGGTTATATCCGTAAGCATGTCTTCGGGCTCAACAGTGGAATTTCCCCCGCGTTCTTCATCCGTATAGGCATACCATCCGGAGGCACCGATAATATCATTGAGCATGGAGTGAGGAACAGCGTCGTCAAAGGTATCCAGAAAAAGGCCGCCGCGTTGAATATCGCTGTTTCCTGCATCGGAGTCATCTTCATCCACACGTACTGCATCATTGACAGTAAGTATTCCGGGACCGTCCCGGGCAATGAGGCTGTAATGGCCGTAATTAATATCCGGAAATTCATAGGTGCCGTCGGCTTTTGGTGTTGTTACATAGGGGGTCCCGGCCAGGGCAAGCTCAAGGCTTTGGGGCTGGTCTGCTGTGATAGTTCCGGAAAGATTCTTCCGCGACTGCAGGGTGAATACTGTATCGATTCTCAGCATGGTATCCTCAAAGGAAACCAGGGAGGTTATGCCTTCGTTCTCATGGTCTATGCGGACAAGGTATTCCCCCTGTGTAAGAGAATCGACAAAAAATCGCCCCTTGTCATCTGCCGCAGTGTCAACTGCGGGAGGGGTATTGAAAAAACTCAGGGAGTCCCATTGCTCCCTATGCACTATCTTCACTTGAGCATCCTGGGCCGGTTGGCCCTCACTGTTTTTTACGGTTGCATAGATGCCGTTTGTGGTTTCCGAGCCGCTGCCGCCTGCCAGATCTATACTGCAGTTGAAGGTTGCAAGAGCAAGGACTGTCAGAAGTATGAGTTTAGTCGGTTTCATGGGATGCATCCTTTCCCGGGGAAAGTTTCTGAGAAAGTGGGTACAATTGGATATTGAGCTGGTAGACCCGGTTGTGATCTTCAGATTCCTGCGTCATATTGAGCAGCAGAGTGCGAAATTCTGCAATGCGTTCCTTGATAAAGGGCAGATCCTCTTGAGCCGCCGTAATGGAAACCGTGGAAATGTCCCGTATATCCCGGTGATCCCGCTCAAGGGACATCCTGGCCAGATCCATGGTTTGTTTCTGGAAATTCCGTATGGCCAGACTTTTCCATTTGTTTCCCGTGGATATAAGTGAATCAGTCAGGAAATACTTTCCCTCTGAATCCTTATGTATCAGACCAAGATCTTCCAGAAGGGAAACGGACTCTTCAGCTTCAGCTTCTGTTATGGGAGGAGAAATACTTTCCGCAAGGCGGGCAAAATCGCCCGAAAATCCATTCAGGCTGATGACGGCCCGCACCGCCGTATGATACCATTTTTCATAAAACTGGCAGGATTTTTCATCCAGGGTGGCAATTTCATTTCGACGCAGGGAGAGCATGGCTTCAAAATGGTATTTTATTGTCCGTTCAGCACGGGCCTTATTAAAGGCAATAAGATGTTCAAGGTATTTTGATTCCTTTGATGATAAGGCGCATAATTTTTTAATGTATGGAATGGTATCGGGAGAAATGTGTTTTGTTTCCTGCAGCACCTTTACCAGATAACTGGGATCCAGAGCAAGTTTGTTTGCCATGTAGCGATAGGAGAAGATCGTTTTAACTTCCTTTTGTTCCCGGTAGAAGTCCCGAAGATATTCTCTGTATTCAAGATAGTTGAAGATACTTATTGTCATACACATTTCTCCGCAATCGGTTATATCCATAATATACAGACAGATTAGTAAAAATGTTTATATATTGGCGGGATACCTCCTCTTTCCGTTGATTTGGTGGTCTACATCACGCTCTGGAAAAAATATGTTTCCTGGACATCTTGCACATCTCTGTTATAATTGTATAATAAGGAATGAAAGAATTCATGCATGGGGATAATTTTGCGATACTGGACAATCTGTATATTTCTCAGTTTTTTTTCCATTTATGCCAGGGATACCCTCAGGCTTCAGCTGAAATGGTTTCATCAGTTTCAGTTTGCCGGTTTTTATGCAGCGCAGCATAGGGGATATTATGATGCGGTGGATCTCCATATTGAGTTTTTGGAATTTGATCGGCACACAACAGACCTTTTTGAGACATTATACTCTGATAGAGCAGATTTTCTTGTTGCCACAACCCGCGGAATTATTGAACGGGAAGAGGGGAAGCCCGTCGTTGCTGT
>JBNJEI010000051.1:0-17394 GCA_051745755.1 Fibrobacterota bacterium | reverse complement strand
TCAATATCTTCTGTGAACAGAGCGCCGGAGAAAACCTCCGTACCCAGGGGTGTGGAAACAACTCCTGAGGAGCGCAGTACGGTTTTATCCCCTGACAGGATAGAAATCGCCGCGGAGGCTTTAGAAAAAGAAGCCGGTACGGTTGATGAGCATTCACGACGGATGATTGATGACAGTATTGAGCAGGCAAATAAGGTTCTGGAATCATATCATCGACGTATAAAAAGATCTGTTCACGAACAAACAAATGTTATGATTTACAGTGTGGTGGATACTGAAAAAGACGAAATAATACGAGAGTTTCCTTCCCGAAAGATACAGGATATGATATCAAAAATGTGGGAACTTGCAGGGCTTGTTGTGGATGAACAGGCGTAGATAAACAGGAGGTTTATAATGGATGCATCACGAATCAGCGGCTTAGTTTCCGGTTTTGATACAGAAAACAAGGTCAAGGAACTCATGGCAGCGCATCGCCATCGTCTTAATAGTGTTGAGAAGGATAAAACCTGGGTTGAATGGCAGCAGGAGGAATACCGGGGTGTCGTAAATCAGATCAACAGCTTTCAAAGCACCTATTTTGACACATTAAATTCCAGTAATAATCTTCGTTCCCCCAGTGCCTTTGCGGAATATTCCTCTTCTGTGAGCCTGAACGGAGCCCCCACCTCTGCTGTTACTGTGGAAGGGGAAGCCGACATTTCCGATTTTGATCATACCATCAGTGAAATATCTCAGCTTGCCACCTCAGATACCTGGCGCGGTGACGAAGTTATCACTTCCGTAGATGGTGCTGGCCTTGATGTGGGCGCATTAAATACCTCCATTACCAATGGAAATGATACCATTGGTATTACCGTAAATGGTGATACACAGGAAATTGCCCTGAACGGCGGATACGCAGATTCTGCAGATGTGGCAGCGGATCTGCAGAATCAGATTGATACCACATTCGGAGCCGGTGTGATTGCCGTATCTGAAACGGGAGGCGAAATACGCTTGGATCCGGGGGACGGGCAGTCTGTGCGCATGCTTGCAGTGGATGATGCGGTATTAAATGATCTGGGTTTTACCAGCGGTGATAAAAACTATATCGAGACTGATTCCCGTATGTATGAGGAATTCGGCCTTGCCGAGGGGCAGGATATTTCTTTTTCCATTAACGGAACGGACTTCACCTTCTCTTCCGATGACCGTGTTTCCACAATGATGGAGACGGTTAATTCCTCTGCTGCCGGAGTGAATCTCAGTTATAACACCCTGGAAAACCGCTTTACAATGGTGAGTGATGATACAGGGGTGTCCAGTTCCATTGAACTGACTGATACGGACAATTTCTTTGCCGACCAATTAAATATTTCCGGGTCAACCACGGCGGGACAGAATGCAGTCTTTACCCTGGATGGTGTTTCCACTACCAGAAGCAGCAACAGTTTCTCCATTGATGATGTGCGGTATAATCTTCATGAGACCTACGATGGTTCCCAGGGAGATATTGATATCACTATAAATACCGATAGCGATGCAATTGTTGATAAAATTAAAGATTTTGTTGATGTATACAACGGGCTTATTAAGGATATAGATGAAAAGACTTCCGAGAGAAGAAGCTTTGAGTATAAGCCGCTGTCCACGGATGAGCGTAAGTCAATGGAGGAAGATGAGATTGAACTGTGGGAGGAAAAAGCGCGGAAAGGGCTTCTGGGGAGCGATTCCCAGCTTCAGGATATGACCACAAAGATGCGCCGGGCACTTTCTGATGCCGTGGAAGGTGTGGGCATAAGCCTTTCCGATATTGGCATCACCACCTCGAGCAATTACCTCGAACGGGGGCGCCTCAGCGTTGATGAAGACAAATTGCGAACCGCTCTTTCAGATGATTATAATCAGGTGGTATCCCTTTTTTCCAAGAGTTCTGATATCCGCTATACCGAATACGATAAGCGATCTGACAGAATGCAGGAACAGGGGCTTGCGGAGCGTATGAATGATATTATGCAGGATTACACCAGAACCCGCCGTGATAATAACGGACGAAAAGGCATTCTGGTGGAGCGGGCAGGTGTTGAAGGCGATGGAAGTATTATTAATAACAGCCTTACAAAAAAAATACAGACCTTTGATGAACGCATGGCGCGGATAGAAGATCATCTTGCAGACAAGGAGCAGCATTATTATAAGATGTTTGCAGCTATGGAGAAGGCCATGTCTGAGATGCAGAGTCAGGCCGGTCCTCTCATGAATATGGGTGGTGGACAGGGCGGGTTTTAAGTATATGGAGGGGAAGAGCCGCTTTGAGGTCCTTCAGGCCCTATACCGCAAGACACGGCTGATGGTGAGTGCCCTGAGGTCACGTGATATCCCTCTCTTTTCACGCCTTGTGACAGAGCGGGGGGCTCTTTTGGAAGAAAATACAGATGGTTTCCCTGAAGTTACAGGCGATTTTACCGCTGATGAGAAAGAGATGGTGCAGAAGATTCATGAGGCTGACTCTGCGGTGTATGATGAATACACCAACGTCTATGCATCACTGCGGGATGAATACCGGGATTTTTTGCAGGATTCAAATACCTTTTACAACAAAAAAAACGCAGCACGGGAATATCTGATAAAGCCGCCCTCAGGTTCGTTTTTTGATTCCCGCCGCTAAATTCGCTCCAGTACCGCTGCAGTTTCCATGTGCGGGGTGTGGGGATACATATCAAAAAACGCCAGATGTGTTATTTCATAGGTGCCTGTGCGGGTCAGAAAATGCAGGTCCCGAACCTGGGTTGCGGGGTTACAGGAAATATACAGGAGTTTCTTAGGAGAAAGATGTCGGAGTCCCGCCCGCACTTTTTTTGATAGTCCCGGCCGGGGCGGATCAACAATAACAGTGGAGAATTCATATTGCCGTGCAGTGGCAAAGAAATGTTCCGCCGTGATACCCAAAACGCTCGCATGGGACATGTTGGCAGCGGAAAAGTTTTTTTGTGCCCTGCGGGCCATGGCTTTTGAAGATTCTACCAGGGTGATGCGGGCAAAGTTTTTTCCGTGGTGCAGGGCAAAAAAACCTGCCCCTCCGAAAAGATCGAGCAGGGATTCTCCCTGAAGCAGTTTTTCTTTCCAGGTTGCCAGCTCCGGGATAAGATATCTGTTTGACTGAAAGAAATCGTCTCCCCGTACAAGAATACGGGCTCTCTCTGTTGAATATTCACCTTCCCGCCGGGATAGCTTTGGTAATTGTGGTGACGTAAGCAGTCCAGAAGGAGTATCAATGCACCGGATAGTGCGTGGAAGAGTGGTAATTCTGCTGAGTATTTCTTTCTGATTCTGCATTATGTTGTGTATGTTTTCTGAAAGAAGCGGGCAGCTTGAGAGCGGGATTACTTCCCGGCTTTGTTTTTTTAAAAAACCCAGGGCGCGACGTTTCTCATCAACGGTAAACTGACATCGAATACGGTAGCCCCGGTCAGGGCCGGAAAAAACTTCAATCGCAGGAAGGTGGGTGAATTTCCCTACCCGTGAGAGGAGATCTTCAAATATTTCTTTTTTGTATTGAGTTTGTGCCGCCGGTAAAATATGCTGCCAGTCACAGCCGCCGCATACACCAAAATGAGGACAGAAGGGAATGGTTCGGTTTTGGGATTCATTCTGAATATCAATGGGTTCTGTGGGAGCATACACTGAAATCCCGCCCTGTTTTCTCACAAACCTGCTCCGGGCACGTTCGCCCGGAAGCAAGCCGTCAATAAAGACAACTCCCTCAGCACTGCGGCACAGGCCGAGTCCTCCAAAGATCATTTTTTCGCAGGTTAGATCAACTTTTTCTGATAAACCGGCCATACCACCACTCTCCGCAGGAATTTTCGCTTACAAGCATAAATCCCTGTTTTTCTGCAAAGGACACCACTTCCTCCCACTGAGAAGTGAGTATTCCGCTCCAGATCAGTTTCCCCTTCGGGGCAAGATAGGGGTGAATTGATCTTACAATGGGATAGGAATGCTCCGTTATGATGTTTATTACAACAGTATCAAAACACGCTTCACGGGGCAACTCTTCGTGACTGCCGATGATGTATTTCATGCGGGTGGTGCCGCGGTTCTGCTCGATGTTTTCCTGAAGATTTTCACGGCAGTTGGGATCAATTTCCACTCCCATGGCTTCTGTATACCCGGCAATCTGGGCAATAAATAAAAGAATACCCGATCCGGTTCCAATGTCGAGAAGACGTGAGCCCGTTTCATTGAGAATAGCCCGTGCCGCCAATTGGGTTGTTTCGTGATGGCCGGTTCCAAAGGCCATTTTCGGTTCAATCTGTATCCAGTGTTGCCCCTGTTTTATTTTTGGATCCTTCCAGGGGGGAGAAACCACGATGGTGTCATTCAGCCAAACGGGTTCGATGCTGTCGCGCCATTTTTTGTTCCAGTCCTGGGGAACCTGCCGGACGATTTTTGTGGGGGCATGGGTTCTGGCAGCTATATGCTGGGCGGTTTGGGCTTTTTCATAGGTGTCAAAATAACAGATAATAATGATTCGGTCGTCAGTATCTTTTTCTTCACAGGCAGTCATGCCGTATGAATAGAGAACGCCGAGTATATATTCTTTTGTACGTTCTTTGGTTTGTACAGAAAAAACATAGGTATCCATTGTAATCCTTTTTTGAATACCACGTAAAATATATCGTGACCTCAGGAAAAAAAACTTTGCCCGAAAGTGGTAACAGAAACTATTTTAACACACAAATATGCACCAGTAGCTCAGCTGGATAGAGTGACGGCCTCCGAAGCCGTAGGTCGCAGGTTCGAACCCTGCCTGGTGTACTCGTATAAATGCCTGCAAGGCAAAGATTTGCAGGCATTTATGCTATCAGTCACTCTGCGTAATACATCCGGGATATTCATAATTGTTTTGTATACGATACTGGCTTTCTCTTGAGTTGTTTTGCTGCAGAGTGCTGTAATCCGGAGGTGTTTTTTACAAAAAAACAATAAATACTTGCGCAGATACGGTGGAAAAGTATATACTATGGCTGTTCATTGAGACATTTGTGCGGTTGTGGCGGAATTGGTAGACGCGTATGATTCAGGTTCATATGGCCGTATGGCCGTGAAGGTTCAAGTCCTTTCAACCGCACCATAAAGAGGAGATTTTTCAATCTCCTCTTTTGTTTTCTCTTCTGTGGATATCCGCTTTGTTGTACATCGGGTTTATTTGTGCCTTCAGTGAGTTCATCACCGTAAAGATTCTTTGGTCTCTTTTTTTCATTGCGTCCTGTTATACAACCGTGTTTTTGATTCTGAAAAATACGGAACTTCAGAATGCATTTATGATTGTTTTTTGTGATATGTATGATATACTCATAGGAGAACTTTTTGTCATAATTTGGTTGGATATATATGAATTCTTATGGTGATGCGCATAAATCAATACTTATGAACTCTTCTGTGGGATATGCTGAATATCATATCGTCTTAGATGACGGCGGTGAACAGACCGGTTTTTGGTGTATCGAATCAAACCGGGCATTTGAATCCATTACGGGAATACATTCCGGCACTGATTCTGATCAGAAACGGCTGGATGAGAATGCGTCTGATCTTGTGGATATTCTAAAAAAAACTGCAGCTGCACAATCAGAAAAGGCAGTTGAGTATTATTCAACCAGACTGGAAAATACCTATCAGGTTACGACCGGTTTTGTCACGGCGGAAATTCTTTATACCCTTTTTGCACTCAAGCAACCTGAAAATTCCCCGTCTCAGAAATTGTATCGGTACCTGGAACATATTCCTCTCGGTATTGCCGTCACCGACGGAGGATTTCGTATTACCTACGTGAATGCCGCCTTTTGTCAGATCAGCGGATATTCGCAGCGGGAAGCCCATGAATCAAATGTGCTGAGCTGTTTTTCAGGCGGAAACAGGGAAAAGAGGCATATTTCTGAAGAGATCAGAAAGAATGGACGGTATATGCAGAGATATCAGATGCACAGCGGTACCGGGGAAATTCGCTTTGTTTCTGTACATATGGTTGCCGTGGAGGAACACAGGTATGCTGTATATATAACGGACATTACGGAACGGAAAAAGATATCGGATTATCTGGAAAAAACAGAAAGAAATCCGGTTCTTCCTGTGATTATGGAGGAATATGGATTGTGGGAATGGGACCTGGCTTCTGACAAGTTGTTTTTGTCCGATTCCTGGAAACAAATGCTTGGGTATGATCCCAATGAGCTGACCCACTCCTTTCGCAGCTTTGTATCCCTTGTGTACGAAGAGGATATTGACCGGGTCAGTGAATATATCAGGGACTATCTTACGGGGAGCATCAGCGAATTTTCCATTTCCTTCCGAATGAAGCATAAAAACGGCTCTTTACGCTGGATCCTGTCCCGGGGGGAAGCCTTTTGGGATAACAATCTGAAACCTGTTAAAATGAAAGGATATCACCGGGATATAACAGAGCAAAAGGAACGCGAATCAATTTTGCTGAGACAGACAGATATTCATCGCAATTTATATCATATATTATCCACCCTGATACGTATAAACAGCTATAATTTCACCTATATTATTCAGGATGTGCTTCAGTATCTCGGGCAGTTTATTGGTGCTGACAGAGCGTATCTTTTTTACTATGTACGTGAAGGGTTTGAGGAAGTGCGAACCTATGAGTGGTGCACAAATGATGTTGAATCCGCCCTTCCACTCATAGAATCGGTGGCTCAGGGAGAGTTTTCCGATACCCGGCGGGTTTTGGAAAATAACCGCCATATATATATGAAGGATACAATATCCCATGTTTACGGAGCTCTTCCGGGGGACGCACTGAAGCAGCATGGTATCCGCAGTGTCCTTTTGATGCCCCTTGCCGGTGAAGAAAGCCTTATGGGCGGAATTTATCTGGATTCATGCAGAAAGTCTATACAGATTGATGATTTCCTACTGCAGAATATTTCCATACTCAGCACTGTTTTTGCACATTCAATCAGAAAGTTTACCTATGAGGATGAGCTGAACGATTATATCGTTTTCCAGAACGTCATTGTGAGTATGGCTCTCAATTATATCAATATTGATATGCAGCATATAGAGGGGGCAATGCTGGATTCACTAAAAAATGTCGGCAAAATTGCCGATGTTGATGAAGTGAGCATCTGGCGGTATTCGCCCACAGAAGGGTATGCCTTTATCGATCATCGCTGGTGCAGAGATGATCGATGTCGGGGGCATCAGAATAATGCTGTCAGCCTTGAGGTAATCAGGGATGCGGTGGACAATCATTTTCGGGGCGAATCGTTTTATATTTATGATATGGAACAAAGTAGCAGCTCCGTGGGAACGTATTTTCTGGGTGAAGATATTCGAAGTTGCCTGCTTCAGCCGCTGATTGACGAAGGGGATACCGTGGGGTTTGTCGGTTTCTTTACATATATTACCCCTCACCGATTTAGCGTAAATGAGACGGTGCTGCTGGAAATATTTGCCCAGATTATCATCAATCTCAAGGGAAAGGAGCGGATGTTTGTCGCTTTGCAGGATGAAAAACAGCGTCTACGGAAACTTAATGATGTCCTTGAAGAACAGACGCATCGGGCAAATGCTCTGGCTGCAGAGGCCGAAAAAGCAAATGAAGCAAAATCTCAATTTGTGGCAAATATGAGCCATGAGATACGTACTCCACTCAACGGTATTACGGGGTTTATCAACCTGGTCAGAAAAACCAATCTGACCCCGAAGCAGAAACGATATCTTGATAATGCCCATATTGCCTCCCGCTCCCTGCTTTCCATTGTCAATGATATCCTGGATTTTTCAAAAATTGAAGCGGGAAAACTTGAGCTTGAATGGATTCCCGTAAATGTCCTGGAGCTTATTCAGGGCCTCTGTAATGTGATTAAGGTACAGGCTGCAGAAAAAAACATTGAGTTTATCTGCTCAGTACAGCCTGATATGCCGCACACAGCTGTTTTTGATTCCGTGCGCCTTGCTCAGATTATAATGAATCTTTTGTCCAATGCCGTTAAGTTTACCGAATCCGGAGAGGTTGTGCTGCACTGCGGTTTTTCCCCATTGAAGCAGAAGGTGGGGAGGTTTTCTTTTACGGTTCAGGATACAGGTGTCGGCATTTCTGAAAATAACCGCAAAAAGCTCTTTCAGGCATTTTCCCAGGCGGACAGCTCCACCACACGTAAATTTGGCGGTACCGGTCTTGGACTGATAATATCAAATCTTCTTGCAGGAAAAATGGGAAGCCGTATTGAATTTGAGAGTACGGAGGGTGAAGGGTCAGCGTTTCATTTCTCAGTTCAAACAGAGTATCGTTCCCACAGCAGAGCGTCGTACCCTAAAGATACTGCAGGCCGGATTTTGTGTATATCCGATACTCCGTCACTTTCAGCAGTTCTTACCACCTACCTGGAATTTTATGGCCTTTCCTGTACGACTGTGCGTTCAGATTGGGCTAATCTGCCTGAACCAGAACAGTATGACGGTATTATTGCCGATTATGACAGTTGTGCAGAGCAAATCCCTGCGTTTCTCAGGAAAGTGAATTCTTTTTCAGAGGGGGCTCAAAAAAAATTGCCCGTTCTGCTGCTGCACTCTGTGGGTGATGAAGAAGAACTGGCATCGGCAATAAGAAATTGTGGATATTGCTCACTTATGGAAAAGCCCGTCTTTCCCTCTGATCTGTATGACAGCATCAATTCTTTGTTATCCTCCGGGGAGGTACCAAAAAGAGACGTTCAGGTAAAAAAACAATCAGATCCTGAGCACATCGGGTCGCGGATTCCGGTTTCCTGTACCGTTATGATAGCCGAGGATGCAGAGTTGAACCGCGAATTACTCCAGATTCAGCTGAAGGATATTCTTCCGCAGGGAAATATTACCGTTGCCGAAGATGGACAAGCCGCCTGTGATTTCTATTATGATGCTGCACCGGATATTATCTTTATGGATGTTCAGATGCCGAATATGGACGGACTTGAAGCAACCTGTGCTATTCGTGAGTATGAACGCACAAACGGCCTGCCCCCGGTCCCGGTTATTGCACTTACAGCGGGAACTTCAAATGAAGACAAACGCCGGTGTCATTCAGCAGGTATGGATGATTTTATTTCTAAGCCCGTAGCTCCAAAGGATTTATTTGAGGTCCTTGTGAAATATCTTTCCCCGGATTCCTCAGGGACTTCCTCTGAAACAAAACATATGGATGCTGCTTCTGCTGATATTCCTCATTTTGATCGTCAGACGCTCTTGTCCCGCCTGCTGAATAAAAAGAAGCTCCTTTTGTCTGTACTGTCAAAGACAGATATATTTGAAGGGTATATTGCTGATCTTCAGTTTGCCTGGGATAATTATCAAAGGGGTGAATCCCCTGAGCCTGTGTACAGAGCAGCGCATACAATTAAGGGGGCCGCAGCTAATATGGCGTACCTGCGTCTTTCGGCTCTTGCAGAGGATATACGGTATGCTGTGGAAAAAGAGAACAGGGAAGTGATTGGATCTTTGGTGGCAGAGATCTGGTCGGAGTGGGATACACTGAAGGATATAATTTCCCATGAGGTGGAATAATGAAACATAACATATTGTAAGGAGTACCTATGCCGTCCATACTTATAATATCTGATAACAGAAAGGAAAAGGATATTCTGCTGAACGCCTTTGCCGCTATTGGTTTTGAGGTTCTTGAGTCGCGGGTGAATCGTGTTTCATATGTTGCGGCAGTACAGTTTAAACCGGATGTGATGCTTGTTCGCTTTCCGGCACAGTATCTTGAATATTTACGTTTTTGCAAAAATATTAATTCACGCAAAGGACTTGATGTAGTAATAATTGGATATGGTCCTCCTGTTCCGGTTCAGGAATTCTATTCATTTAAAACTTCCGGGGTGCGAAAGTATTTTACCAGCCCCCTGAAATTTTCTTCCGTTCTCAATTATGTAAAAGAGACGTTCAATCGGACAAATCCGGATAAAATTGTCTGGGATGACCCTCCTCAAAACAGCGAAGGCACGGGGAATATTACCCAGCTTTTCCATAATACGCTTCCCGTTAAGAAAATTAATCTGATTATTGACCGAATAGATTCAGTTATGGCATTTCCCTTTGTGGTGATTCGGGTAATTAAAATTACCGATGACCCCGAAAAGGGAGCACGTGAACTTGCTTTTACCATTAAGTCAGATCCGGTTATCTCCAGCAAGATTTTAAAGGTATCCAACTCTGTATTTTTTGCGCCGAGAAGCGGAAAACCCATTGCAACCATCAAAGATGCCATAATACGAATCGGCTTTACGGAGACAAAAAATATTTCCCTGTCCATAGCAGTTATGGAGACGCTGACTACAAAAACCGCTTCACTCGGCTTTAATCGTCGTGGGTTCTGGCTGTATTCCCTTGGGGTTGCTGTTACCAGTCACCTTATATCACAGCGGATGAAAACTGTGAGCGGAGCTGTTGCATTTCTGGCCGGTTCACTTCACAGTTTTGGTATTCTCCTGCTTGATGAATTCTTTCCTGATCTCCTTAAAAAATATTTGCTGACAGCTTCGGAAAATGCACAGTCCTTTTATACGGCTGAAAAGACAACTACGGGTATAACGCATTTTGACTTTACCCGTGAGCTTTTTCGGAAATGGCACCTTCCCGCAGATATTTATGAATGTATCGGATATTTGTCACAGCTTGAGGAGCATGGAGGGGATTTTAATTCCTCAGAAAATGAAAATTCCACGGCATTACTCTATGCCCTGACGGTATATGCTGCACGTATGATGATTAAATCCTGTTCCTTCGGCAGTGAGGCTGATCAATATGTTTGCCCCCTATCGGCAGAAACGTTACAGCGTCTTGAGCTGAAAGAACATATGGTTACCAGGGATTTTATTGAGAAAATAAAACGTCAGCTGTTGTTTTATTCCCGGTTTCTGATTGTGGCATCTCCCTTTCAGGATGTACTGGAGCTGCGTGAACTGAATATTGTCATATACCGCACTGATTTCACCGTTCTGTTTCCCGTGGTGGTATACTTTTATTCCAAGGGAATTTCGCCTGTTTTTGTGACATCCATTGATCATACAGACCATCACCCCTGTGACATATTTATTTACTGTACCATGGATAAAATCTCTTCACGCCAAAGGGAGGAGGTTAATCACTGCCTTCAGGAAGCAGGACTCAATCAAAATAAAATAATCCCGCGGATACTTTTTCAGAACTCCGTTGAATACAGTAATAGCGGGGATGAATGGCATATCTTTCCCAATTCCTTTGATATTCGCCAACTGGACGCCCTTATGATTGAATTGGGTTGTTCCGTATAAGTAATGTTATATGCATTTTTTTACACTCTGCAGACATGTCAGTGGTTTTGTGTGACTGAATTTCTCCGAAAAAATACTTTAGTGTATTTGTAATTTATACGCAATAACTTATTAAAACATAATATCTTTGTTGATTTTAATGACCTTTGTCCACAGTTTTTTTTATTTATCTGTAAAAAATTGTGATTTTGTATTTTTTTGTAGTATGTTTCCCTTAGGTGCGATTCTTGTGGGAGGGTGCGCAGCTATGCCAGAAAATATATCCTTTTTATGTCCGGTTCTGTATCGGAGTTTTCTCCTGTCGGTTTTGTGCATGTACATATCAGCAGCTTCTGCTGTGATGCGGATTCCCCTCGGGAATGTTGCGGTACAGGCACGCAGGGTTTCTGCTGCAGGATTGGGAGAGCCCGATCTTCTATCATACCATCTAACTGCGTTGCTGCCGGCCAATGCAGATGTATCACGGCTTACGGTGCGCATGGATGATGTGGAGTATTCAGAAAGCCGACGGGTTGAACCTGTCAGTTTCGTTGCACCGTCAAAAACAACTACGGGCATAGGGGAGGATTCACACTATTCACCGGATTATCTATCCGGACGCAACAGGGAAATTAATTCCTATAACCGCTTTTATCCTGATGAGGTGATTCACGGAGTGACCTGCGGCAGGCTGTATCAGTATAATCTTGTAGATATTTTGGTACAGAAGGAATTTTATAATCCTCAAAGTCAGCAGATGCGCACACTTGAATCCGGTATTCTCACTATAACCTATGACACGGTGTCTGCAAAAAGCTATTCCCCTCCTGTTCGTCAATTACCGTCATATATAATGAATCAAATACACATACAGTCCGCTGCCCTGAATACATATACCACTGCATATACAAATGAATCAATGGGGTATGTTATCATTACAACGGAGAGCTTTGTTGAAATTTCTCAAAATCTAGAGCCCTTTGCCAGGCTTATGGGCAATAACGGGTTTGATGTAACCATCATTACTCCCGCTGACTGGGGCGGCGGCAGTGGTAGAACTGCGGCAATTAATATCCGCAATTGGCTCAGGGATAATTTGGATTCAAAAAATCTTGCCTATGCGCTTCTTATTGGAAATCCCGCATCATCCGGTGAAATACCCATGGTCAAAGGCCCGCATTTTGGGGATGGAGTGCCTCTTATAGATTACCACTATGCCGATTTAACCGGGGATTTGCCCGAACCCGAACAGAGCGGGTATGACCGCTATGCCGAACTGCATGTAGGACGTATTCCTGTGTACAATTCTGATTTCACCGATGCGGACAACCTCTTAGAGCGCATTATGGCCTATGTAACAGAGGATTCTGCCTCTGCTGCACAGTGGCGGAATTCAATTCTCATGCCG
Organism: Fibrobacterota bacterium; assembly: GCA_051745755.1. GTDB lineage: Bacteria > Fibrobacterota > Chitinivibrionia > Chitinivibrionales > Chitinivibrionaceae > Chitinivibrio. Next base: position 4,695 of record JBNJEI010000051.1, on the reverse strand, counting down.
CTTCATTCCTTCGGAGACGCGCAGAGCGGATGGGTATTCGGTGAATACGTGGTGAAAAATATTGTGAAGCCTTCACAGTGGGAGCAATTTCGAATATACGACAACCATATGGGTATTGCCGGGGTTGAAGCATATCCCAATTCGTACGCACAAACGTTACAGTTCTGGAATGAAGGCCACTTCGGTATGATGACATTGCAGGCCCATGGTCTTGCGCAATTGGCTCAGGGCGTTTTGAATACCCGAACAGCGCTTCAATTGGATAATACGCGTCCTGCCCATGGATTTAATATTAGCTGTCATAATGCAAAGCCTGCCGATCCGTCAAATCTTCTCTTTGCCCAGATTCGCTCAACAGCTTTATCCGGGATTGGTTCCTCCGATGTGGTGTGGTACAATCAGAATACGTCCGGGTACGGAACCCGCAACGGTGGTAATGATTATGCCTATCAATATATTGACGGCATGATATCCAGGGGGCTTACCACCGGGGAATCGATTAACCGTGCCCGGGCACTGATTTCTCCCGGAGCAGGTGGCAGCACGGGGTATCAGAATATGACCTCTCTGATTCTGTACGGCTGTCCCGCCGTGGGGATTAATTCCTATGGGTATTCGGATGTACCGGTATCTATTGACGGGGACAACAAGCCAACAGAATCTCAGGAGATTGACGTACGCCTGTCGTCAACCGGGAAGCTCTCTGTAGTGAGAGGCGCTGATGGTATTTCAGGCGGGGTTTTGTCAGTGTATAATATGCGGGGGCAGGTGTTGGGAACCATGCATATTCGGCACGACAGGCGATCTGTGAATATACCTCTCAGGGGAAATCAAACCGTACTGATACGGGGAGAGATTGAATATACCAGTGGCGGCAAAAGTCATTTCAACAAAAAAACAGTTATTCCATAACAAAAAGGATCGGGGTTATGAAGGATTTACATTTTCGAACGTTTTCACGGTATGCAGTGGTGATACTACTGGGTTTGCTGTACCAATCGGTGTTGGGTATTGATATCTCTACCGGTGGGACTCCTCAGCAATTATGGGATGCATTCAATATTGAGGGTATACCTTCCGGGGTAACCAATTTACGGGTAAGTACAAGTACGCCCTTTGCTCCCCAGGGAGGGCTATGGGGACGCTACGGAAATGCTCCTGAATTCAGGAGGGTTTCCCTGAAGGATGGCGTTGTTCTTGCCACGGGGGAAGCACAATACGTTGCCGGATGGGATGGGGCACGCTATCTGCCGTACAGACCGCAACTTACCTCTCCTCTTCAGGCTTCGGGGGGAGGAGGTATAAATGGGCATGGTTATTTAGGCGATGCCGATGTTGCCGGCGCTGTCGGGGTGGGCCAGGATCAAACCTTTGATGCAAGTTCTTTAATTGTAGAGTTTACCACTGACGAAACCGTGGAAGGCTTTTCATTCTACTTTTTATTTGGCACGGAAGAGTATCCTGAGTTTCTGGGAAGCCAGTATAACGATGCCTTTATTGCTCTGCATAATGGAGAAAATATTGCCTTGGATAATAACGGCAGACATATTTGTCTGAATAATGACTTTATGATACTTGATAATCAAACACAACGGATGTCCGGGGGAGGTCTGTTTGATTGGGAACCCCATGATAATGCAACGGATACCCTGGATATCGAATGGAATGGTATGACCTTGGTCTTAAAGGCTTCCGCTCCCTTGAGCCCCGGAAATCACCGAATTAAATTTGCTGTGGCTGATGTTGGAGATTCCCGTGTTGATGCGGGAGTGCTCCTTTCCGACTTTAAATTTGAATACGACGATGATGACGATGATATTATTCCCATAGTTCCCATTGTGGCTGACACCACATTTGAAGTGTCGGAGCAGACCCCCGGCGGCACTGTAACCGACTATATAGAAAATCTTTCACGGGATGTTCAAAGCGGTACTGATGGAGCCTCCCTGCAGGTGCTTTCCGGAGAACCTGATTTTACTGTTCAGGGGAATAACTGGTCTGAGGAATCAGATTGGCATCTTGCGGTGAGCCCCGGAGTTGATCTTGACTATGACCGAAAAAATGAATATGAGATAACCGTGGAAGGACGGCTGAATTTTCTTGGAAGTGCGATTCGGGATACGGCAGTTATTACCATTCTTATCACGGAGGACAAATCATTATTCCCTCTGCCGGAACTTGACAGTGCAGTGATGTATGACAGAACCGGTGACGGACGCGGTGACAGTGTTTCCCTGCATTTTGCCTCAGAAATTCCTGAAGGATATGGTCTTGGAAATATTACATTTTCCTGGCCCGCGGGAGAAATTGACTACCTTTTGCCCGGTGGTGGTGTTTCCGATGGAACACAAAATACAATTGCCAGATCTTTTACACCGGGCGCAGATGCCCCGGTGTGGACGGAAGGAGAGAGCGTTATTAATATGGACTTTGATTCACTGGGAATGTCCACCCTGGAGCGTGGAGGAGTAGTGCAAGAGTCTATTGGAGCATTGCTGACCGAGGCAATAGCGTATATACGCACGGAGCCGGGGAATGACACCCTTGAAGTTGGGTTTACTGAGCCGGTAAATGTGTTGTCCATACGGGGGCCGTCATTTACCCTTATACAGGAAAACGGTGACAGACATTCACTGACGCCTCTGGAGGAATTGGTTGATCTTGGGGAGAAACGTGCGGCGCGTTTTATTATCGATGATATGGGAAATGATGCCCCCGCTGAGGGCGACAGCCTGCAGATTCTTCACAGCGGAAACCTTCGCGATGAACGGGATATTCCCTCCCATGAAGAAAATACTCCCGTTCCTATAGAGTTTGTTGATATGGGGGCATCCATCGAAATCACGGACGCAGTGTATTATGACAGAAGCGGTGACGGCCATCCCGATGAGATTGATATCTCCCTGCGGGGCCGAAATTATGATCAGTATTATGAAGATATCTATTCGGCCCTTCATCTGCCTGAGTATCGCTCTCTGAAAAAAACTTCGTGGGATGGCGGTGAGAACAAATTAACCCTCCATGTTGAAGAGGGCATGAGTCCCCCTGCAACATTTGTGAATGGGCGGGATATTCTCGAGGTGCCGGATACAGTGTTTCTGGATGATGGGTATATGATTCTTCCTGTATCGGTACCTATTCAGGACTCCATGGCCCCGGTAATTCTTTCTGCGTCGTATACTGATTCACTCCGCGAAGGGTCTGTTGATCTTCTTACGGTGGAGTTTTCCGAAGATATCATATCTCCTGATGACATACGTCCCTTTTTATACTATAAGCAGGGCAGCAACACCGAGTTTTCCGGAGAACTATCTCTTTTGGAAGGCTCCCAAACCACCTGGGAATTTGTGGTTGAATCCCTGGATAATGGTCAAACTATCGTCCATGAGGATTCAATCCGTATCTTTCATGATGCCTCACCGGCCATCGGTGATGATCTGGGTAATGAGCAAAAAAACAGTGAAAATCGTAAGGTACCCATAGACGTAACAGTAATACCCGATGGTATCGGTTTATCTTCGGTTCGGTTTTATGATGATGACGCTGATGGATATCTGGACCGTATAGAAATAGACTTTTCAGAAGATGTGGGAGATTTTTCTCCGGAAGATATTCTTTCTGTACTTGAATTTGAAAACACACGGGACATGACCATTGATAATGCCTCAGCGCGCATTGATGGTTTGAGTTTGAGCGTAAGCGATGAGAGAGAAAATATTTCCACGGCCCTGCCGTCCGGTGCCAGTGCGGTGATTACTGATTCTGTTCGCATTGCAGAAGATATTGTTGTTGTTCCTTCTCAGGTACCAATAGAGGATAGTATGGCCCCGGTGGCTCTTTGGGGCCATTTTACCCGCCATATAGCCTCTGATGAAGAAGATATACTGAAGGTTTCCTTTTCCGAGGATATCGGTTCAGTGAGCGACCATGAACACAGTTTGCTGTTTTACACCCCCGGTCTTGAATCCTATACCGTCTTTCTCGCTGATGGTCGTATTTCGGGTTCTCAGGGAGAGTGGCGTGTCAGTGAAATTACCGGGCGGGAAAGTATCATGTCCGATGATTCCCTGCGGATAAATGCAGGTATCGCTGATCCCGTGGGTGATGTCAATTCCATTGTCCAAAACAACCGGGAAAACCGGCGCGCTCCGATTACTGTTGAGATTGTCGCTACTGATATAGCAGTAGAAGAGGCCTATTGGTATGACATGTCAGCTGACGGCCGGTGCGACCGGGTTGTTTTAAGAATGAACAGTACCGTTGATGAACGCTGGCTTGCTCCCATGTCATCTGTGCTTTCCTTTGAAGGCGCACGAAATCTGGAAATCTCCGGTGAACTTCAGGGGCATGATCGTGAGATTATAATTCCCGTAACAGAAACCTCCGAAGGACCGTTGGAAACAGGTCTTTCTGCTGATGAAGCGGTGTCCGTATCTTCTGATCTTCTTATTGATGACCGATGGATACTTTCTGCGGGAGTAACCCCTGCACAGGATGCCATGGCACCGGTTATTTCCGAGGCAGTATGTACGGATACTCTCCGGTTATATATCCGGGGTATCACTGAGGAGGAAGAGTATGTGGAAGGGCAAACTTTTACCGTTGATTTTTCAGAAGATCTGGAGAGACAACGTGAGGAATATCCACTTTTGTTTATTCAGGATGATGATGTTTTTACGCCGTCCCTGGAACTGA
>JBNJEI010000050.1:0-17424 GCA_051745755.1 Fibrobacterota bacterium | reverse complement strand
CTGTCACCGGGCGAAAGATCTTTAAGCTGCATTGTTCCTCCAATAAAGTTAGATTAGTATAACAATATATATATCCTCATCTGGAAATGCAAAAAAAATGGCCAAGGAATGAATCGCCTTTATCCGGGTTGTACGCTGTATTGATGGTCAGCCTAATGATAAACAGCCTGTCTCCTCAGAAGTATTGGGCGGCGTACAGAACGCATGCTGCGCCTGTTAGGCTGGAAAAACAGTGTTGTGTGTATGGGGTGTGGGCTGATTGTGTTTTCTGAAGAGACGGGGGGTGCCGCTGTGATGGCCACTGTATGTATCAAATGCTGCGATACCCCTCACCTTTATCTGCGTGAAATATTTTGTTTCAGAACAAGGATTTCGTGCAGGATAAACTATTATCGCATGGAGACGTGTGGTATAGGATTATTTTACCGATATCAGAGATCATTTTGTCCTGCGTCATATAAAGTATTATATTGAAAAGAGCATGTTTTTTCATTTGTACGTGAGTTCTTCTTCCGGGAAATTTACTGTGAAGTATTATAAAAGGAGCTATTATGATTATTCCATATGATGAAGTGGTTCGTTCCCGCTTCCGCTCGGCGGGGGTTGAAATAAACGGCCCCAAACCATGTGATATCCAGGTCCATCGAAGAGAATTTTATAAGCGTTTGTTTTTTGACGGCAGCCTCGGTTTGGGAGAATCCTATATGGACGGTTGGTGGGATTGTGATGAGATCGATACGCTGATCTATCATATTCTCCGCGCAGGGGTGCAGAGTGCTGATACTTCAAGATATGTGAGAATGGCTCATGGCCTCTTTTTTAACCTGCAGTCTGCGCGTCGGGCCTTTATGGTGGGACAGTCGCATTATGATCTTGGCAACGATCTGTTTCGATCAATGCTGGATGCTCGCCTCAATTACAGCTGCGGCTATTGGAAAAATGCTGATACGCTGGATGAGGCACAGGAGAATAAGCTGGATCTTATCTGCAGAAAGCTTTCCCTGAAACCGGGAATGCGTGTGCTTGATATCGGATGCGGCTGGGGATCCTTCGGAAAATTTGCCGCAGAGAAATACGGTGTTGAAGTGGTTGGCGTTACTGTGTCCAAAGAACAGGTCGCCTGGGGAAAGGAGTCCTGTCAGGGCCTTCCCGTGGAATTTCGTCTGACGGATTACCGGGATCTGGATGAACGCTTTGATCGGATTGTCAGCGTGGGGATGTTTGAGCATGTGGGGGTAAAAAATTATAAGACATTTTTTGACGTGGCCCGCAGATCTCTGAAGGATGACGGGCTTTTTCTTCTTCATACAATCGGTCAGCCCCGTTCTGCCGTTGCGGTTGATCCATGGATACATAAATATATTTTCCCCAATGGCATGCTTCCTTCACTTGCGCAGATATCCACGGCTTCGGAAAAAGATTTTATTATTGAAGATGTACATAATTTTGGTGTGAATTATGATAAAACCCTGCGCGCATGGCATGATAATTTTATCACAGAGTGGCCCCAGCTGAAAAAACAGTATTCAGAGCGCTTTTTCCGAATGTGGAAATACTATCTCCTGGCCTGTGCGGGGTCATTCCGTGCACGAAAAAACCAGCTCTGGCAGATCGTTTTATCCAAAAACGGTGTTTTGGGGGGATACGAATCAATCCGCTGAGATCAGAGGCTGTGATACTTTAATCAGGGTTGTCGGTATGAAAAACCGTGCGTATACCTAATAATTTCCTGACTTTGAGCGCTGAGTTTTTTGCAAAAAGAGGGTTCTTTGGGAAAACATGTATACCTACTGTGTTTTTTCAGTTTTTATCGATTTTTATGAGTATATTGCAGGGAAGAGGTTACGATTGTACGAGTAAGAAGGCCAATTTTTCCTGTGGAGTCCTATGGGGTTCAGAATCTGTCTTTTTCTGCTGTGTCTTGCCGGTGTGTCTGTGGCCGGGAAATACAGCACCGTAGTGCGTGCTTTTGAGGATACGCCGGAGTATGTTGCTCCCGTTGCACCACTTCTTAATACCCTTACAAACAGCGGATGGCACCGACGGGCCGCCATTGGCAAATCCCGTCGTTTTGTCTTCAGTGTTCCCCTTACCATTGCCGGTATTTCAGACCGTGACAGACAGTATCGGGGTACCTACAAAAATGCGGCATATCTGAAACATGTTGGAACAGCAGACGATCATGATCTTGCACTTCAGCATTACACCACTCCCACTGTTTTTGGCAGAGAGCCTGCGCCAACCCTGAAACGGCTGGATATCGGCTATATCGATTTTGAAAATAATGAGCTTGGCGTTATAGACACCACGGATATTCTGCTTAGTGACGGCGTCACCGGGATATCCCGGTTTAACTGGCTTCCCATGGGGGCGCTGCAGGTTGATTTTTCTGCATGGCATACCGCTGTGAAAGTCCGGTATGCAGGATTTTTTATTCCTGATGAATTACGCATATCAATGCCTGCTGTTTCTCTCAGCCATGATGTGCAGTGGTACAAAAAGACTCCCTTTCATTTTACCCTGTTTACCAATTCAGCCTTTCATATGGTGGATTGGGTCCCCGGGGCGGATGTTCGGGGAACTGCAGAAATTCGCGGGTATTCAGGTTTTTCCGGTTTTTTGTGGGGACGGGAGTATGCACAGGGCAGGCTCAGTTTTTTTGTTGAGACGGGTATTGAGTATTCACGCCTTCGTACTGGAGGACGGCTGCAGATTCGCGACGGAGATGAATGGGATCTGGTGGAACCGTCTTTGTCACTGTCCGGCCGGCGAAGTTTTAAGGCGGGTGTTTTTGTTACAGTTTCTCCCAAAGACCACGCATATGCGGCTCAGGCGGGAGGTTCTGGCGGGGCTCAGAACAGTTTTTCTCTGACCCCTGTACTTTTTGAAAGTTCCAACTGAATAATGGAGGTTGTATGACTGGTTGTACTACGTGGTTTGAGCGGATGCTGTTTCTTGCGGTGATTTCCTTTTTTCTCTGGGGAGTGGGGTGTAGCATTACGGATGATACCGTTGGGGGGGATGATTCGGTGATTATCGATGATGATGATGATTCCGATGATGACTCCACCATAATTGATACCATGGATGGTGAAGACGGCGGGGTGGTTATTATTTCACGACGCACGGAAAATATGGTTTTTTTGATGGATCCGGAAACCGGAACCGGAGTCGGGGAAGTGATCGACCTTGATCTCGGGGATATTCGCCGGGAAATAGAGAGTGAAGGAATACCTCTTTCTTCTTTCAGCATAATCAATATCGCTCTCAAAAAAAATGACAGTACGACCTATGAAGAAAATCTTGATTCGCCCTGCTATATGACCATACGTATGGACGGTTCAGGGGGCGGCGGTATTGCCCTTGCCACACCGAAGCAGGGAGACGGTGTTCTTACCCTGGGTGAGATTTTTTCCGGTATTGAACTGGACGACGGATTATTCGGTGTTGATCCCTATTACTCTCAATTTGTGGATGCCGTGAAAGACCCGGATACCGAATCACTTACCATTACGGGTACTATTGTTTTTCCCGAGGGAGCAGAGATTGCGGCGGAAGAAGCCGTTCGTCTTGACTTTACCGTTACAGGGCAGGGGAAACGGGAGTTGGAATGACCTACAGGCAGTTTTTCTATTTGAGGTTTCTATGAAATACGGGTATATAATTTTTTCCTGTATACTGTGCTTCAGTTTTCGGGGAATGGCTGATATTACGCTGGAGCCCTATGGCTTTACGGCCAGTATTGACTCTGTGCGGGAAGGCAGAGGCCGGGGCACAAAACACAGTCAGGTGAGTGTTGCTGGCCGCCAACGGGATATACTTGAAGAATACGAAATGTTCCTCTCCGGCCCCGATGCGGATCTATTCGATCTTGAAGCTGATTCGGAGGGGTATGTCTTCCTGACAACCACGGAAGTATTTGACTATGACAGAGAGGATGTACAGAAAACCTATACTTTTGATATCACAGCTGAACGGGACGGTGAAGAGTATGTTCTTCCCCATGAAATACATCTGCAGCCGGAAAATGATAATACGGCCGCTGCGGAGGACATTAAAGTTTCATTTCATATAGATTCCACTGCGGTAATAACCATTGGGGACGATGTACCTGTCACCGACCCAGATCTCCCTTCAGAAAAAAATATCTGGGAAATACACGACGTAATTTCTGTTCCCGATGAAGAAAACACGGAATATTTTGCCATTGAAGATGAACATACCGTGATCTTTGAACCTCACCCGGAGGCAGAAGCCGGAATTCTTGATTCCCTGGTGTATCAGATACGCGATATGGCCGAATACAGCTCCCGGACCAATGTCAACCAGCGTACATATAAGGTGTATTATCATATCAGAAAGAGTGAATATCCCTCGTTTTCTGCAGAAAATGATACGTTTTTTGTTCGCCAGGGGCACTTTGCTGATACGCTTTCACAGGGGGAGGGTTCCGTTTTATATAATGATACATATGAAGAACACGACGAAGACGCTGAAACACCTTCCTTACGGGCAGTCCTTGTTGAGCCCCCGCGCCATGGGGAGGTTGACCTTCTGCAAAACGGAAATTTTGAGTATCGCCACGACGGAACCGGGCATTTTGTCGATTCCTTTGCCTATGAAGCGTCAAATGGTGAAATGAAGGATACGGCAGAGGTGTATGCCCTTGTTCGCGGCAAACCGGTACTTGAGATACAAACAATTCATTCCTCACGAATTGGCAGGAATGCGGTGCAAACCCTCACGGCCCCTTTGAATCCGGCCTACGGAGGACGGAGCTTCGAATCAATGGTGGTGGTAAATTGCCTGAGTCCTGCTGCATTGAATACGCAGTATGAATCACTTCAGCTTGATGTTCGCATCCTGGATGCTGTGGGAAATGTCGTTGCCTCTTCTGATGAATATGGATACGCCGGCTCCGGGCTGTATATCAGTGAGTACGATGCAGAAAATCAGCGGTTTATTCTTCTTTGGGACGGACGCAATACTGCAGGCCGTAGTACGGGCCCCGGAACCTATGCGGTGGTGGTTACCTTAAAGTATGACGACCGGGAAACATCCATCCGGACAGTTCTTGGCATAGAGAAATAGTATTATTTTGCATGTAATATAAGCATCTGCAATCGGTTGTGGATGTTTGCCAGACTTGTATCAGGGTCAAAATCAAGGGTCATGAGGGTAATGTCTTCATGGCGTTGCTTTATTCGTTTCATAAGTCCCTTTCCTGTAATATGATTTGGCAGGCAGCCGAAGGGTTGGAGTATAAGGAACGAATTGACTCCTTCCTCAGCCCAGGAAAGGATCTCACCGGGAATGAGCCAGCCTTCGCCGGTTTTATAGGATATATCCATGACCTCCTCCGCTTTTTCGGCAATATGAGCAATGTCGGAATGCGGTTCATAATATTTAAAGGGCCTTTTGTGCTTTTCCACTTTTTCAATGGCCCAGTCAAAGGCTTTCCCGTAGAGTCTTCCCTGAATTTTTTTAGCCTTCCCCAGGCGGCTGTGTCCTTTCCGGGCCATGGTCTGCCAGTTTATGGCTTCCTGATGCCAGAATTCTATGAGATTTGGAAGGACGACTTCCATGCCCTGCTCTTCAAGATATGCTGCAATGCCGTAATTTGCCGAGGGATGAAAATTGACCAGGATTTCGCCGATTATTCCCACGCGGGGTTTGCGACTCTGCCGGTCTGTCTCAAGGGTATTAAAATCCTCTACCGCGGAATCAAAACGTTTCAGGGCGGCGGAGAATCCTTTTTTCCGAAGGGTTTTGATAACGTCCGTTACCGCACGGATGTGAAGTTTTTCAGCCTGGCCGGTGTTGATTTCGTAGGGGCGGCTTTTTAACAGGAGGTCATCCAGGGCATCAATAAGAGCCAGGCCGCGCAGATTAAAAGAGTTGAATTTGAGTGTGTTCAAGCGAAATCCCGGATGCATATGGGAGGTGTCTTTAAGATCGGTTGTTGCGAGAGGAACCTGGGAAAACCCTGCATCATCAAGGGCTTTTCGCGCCAGGGCGGCATAATGTCCGGCCCGGCAGTCCTGACAGTTTTTTGCATAGATCACGGCGGCAGAGTGTACTTTCTCAGGATTATTTCTGAGCCAGTGTATATGTTCACCGATATTTATCTGCGCGGGAAAACAGATGTCGTTATGAACGTATTTTTTACCCAGTCCGATTGCCTTCCTGTCTGCCAGGGGCATGACTTCAGCACTGTATCCCTGTTGGCGTATTGATTCTGCCAGAAGAACAGAGAAAGAGGGGGATAGATTTGGTACAAGAATGGTTTTTTGCGTATCCTGTTTTTCAAAAATCCTTTCAAAGGGGCGGGGAAGTTTTTTCCGGGTATGGGCCGATTCGGTACGCCGGGCTGTGACGGATTCCACAAATGATTTTATTCGGATTTTCAGAGGGCCGGGATTATCACTCTCATCAATTTTCAGTATAAGAGGGATTTTGTGTGATCCCCCGCGAAGAAGGCGGCTGATCTCATCGCTGTACACCGCGTCGTGGCCACAGCCGAAACTCACCAGCTGAACCAGTTCAACATCGCTGTGATGTAATACAAATTGGGTGGATTGAATAAGCAGGGTGTGATAATTATTAGTTAAATCGATCCGCAGATGGTTCCGTTTGATTTTCTGCACCGGGAGAGCTTCAGGTATAAGCACGGGAATATTCAGGGCGGTAAAAAGGGATGATATCCGGTGATTTACCAGGCTGTCTCCATGATAGGGACGTGCGGCAAGAACCACGGCGAAACGGTCGTGCTTTTTTGCATAGGCACGGGTTTTGTCTCCGTATTCGCGCAGTTTGTCACGGAATATCTGCAGTTCTTTCTCCGCTCGGCAGATGGCTGTTTTGATACGGGAGGGAGATTCATTAAAAGTGTCTGAAAGAAAGGCGGTAATCTGTTTTCGGTACAGGCGCTTATTAGTCCATTTAAATGAAGGGGTCAGCAGAGGTATGTGCTTCCCGTCTCTGCGCTGTATCTTTTTGTCCTGTGATATTTCCGGATATCCCTGTAATACCGCACAATTCCATGATGTCATATTTTCAGGGTATTCCGGCAGGTTTTTGAGCATGGCGGGAAAGAAGATGCAGTCCACATTTTTTTCGGCAAGTATACGAAGATGTCCGTGAACAAGCTTTGCAGGAAAACATGCCGTGTCAGACGGAACATCTCGCAGCCCCGATTCAAAGAGTGCATAGGAGCTCTTTCCCGAAACACGCACGGCGTAGCCGAGATGGGTAAAAAGGGTCTCCCAAAAGGGGAGGGATGTATAAAAATCGAGAACCAGGGGAATGCCGATTGTTTTTTTGGGATGGGGTGGATCCTGTTTTCGTGAAAGGAGTAATTTTTCCCGGTAGGCCATGGTGTCCGGTACGGGTGTTCCGTGGGACAGAGGTCTTTGGCGGTCTATCTGAATATCCCCGCGGGGACAGCGGTTTCCCTTAACAAATACTCCGCCGTCAGTGAAGGTGATTATTGTTCTCAGGCAGTGATTACTGCAGTGGGAACAGCGGTTTCCCTCCTCCCGTGTATAGGTGAGTTTTTCAAGGCCTTCTCTGCCGATGAATGTACTTTCTTTTCCGTTTTTATGCTGCTTCATTGTCAGAAGGGCAATTCCCAAAGCACCCATTTCCCCCGGAAACGGAGGGCGCATCACGGGGCGACCGATATAATCAGTAAAGGCTTTGAGTACGGCGTCATTTTTAAAGGTACCGCCCTGGACTACAATATGCTTTCCCAAACGTTCCGTGTTATTTATACGAATAACCTTGGTAAAGAGATTTTCGATAACGGAGCGGCATAATCCGGCAAGAATATCTTCCGTGGTATGCCCCTTTTTTTGTTCGGATATAATGGAGCTGTTCATAAAAACGGTGCACCGGGACCCCAGGCTGGGAGGGTGTTTTGCGGAAAACGCCCGGGCAGCAATATTCTCCGGGGTAATGCCCACTGAGTTTGAAAAGGATTCTATAAATGATCCGCATCCTGCGCTGCAGGCTTCATTCAGGACAATATCCGTGATAACTCCGTTTTTAAGAAAGAGGGCCTTCATATCCTGACCCCCGAGATCCAGAATAAAATCGGTTCGGGGTTCATAGAAACAGGCGGCTTCCTTGTGAGCCATGGTTTCCACCGTATGATAATCTGCCTTCAGGGCAGCGGCAAAGAGTTCTTCGCCGTATCCTGTGGTTCCCACACCTGCAATATGCACCTCTGTTCCTCGGTCATCCATTTCTGTGAAAAAATCCAGCATTCCTTCTTTCAGGGTTTTCAGGGGAGCTCCCTGATTATTTTTATAAAAGGTGTGGAGTATGTGTTTATCTTCGGAAAGGGCGACAAATTTAGTAGTGGTGGATCCCGCATCAATCCCCAGATATACGCGTATGTGCGGTGACATAACGTTCGGCGGTACTAAGGGCGGAGTATCTGCATATGCGGAATAAAATGTTTCCTGCTCTTTTTGTGACGTAAAGAACGGTTGTGTATCCCGGGAAGCCTGTGCTCCGTGGGTTTTAAAAAGTGTATTCAGTGACTGCAGTATAGTGTTTCTGTCAAGGGTAAGGGGCGTATGATTCAGGGAGGTATTGAGACAGGATGCGGTTCCGTATGCGATAAGTGTCTGTGCATCTGACGGTACAATAACATCCGTGTCAGTGAGGTGGAGACGCTCTTTGAAGATCTTACGCAAAAGGGGTATAAAATAAAAGGGGCCGCCCGAAAGGAGTATGGGCGGATTCAGCTCCATCCCCTGGGCCAGACCGCCGATGGTCTGTTTTGCCAGGGCGTGCAGACAGGAATAGGCAAGATCTTCACGAGGTATTCCCTGATTGAGCAGGGGCTGAATATCTGTTTTGGCAAATACGCCGCATCGACCGGATATTTCATATTCACGAGTGCCCCCTTCGGCATAGGAGTTAAACTCCTCCACGGGAATATTAAGAAGAGAGGCTGTCTGATCGATAAACGCCCCGGTCCCGCCGGCACACACACCGTTCATCCGCATGTCTTTGATGGCGTCTTTCTCATTAAAAAAAAGAATTTTTGCGTCCTGCCCCCCCAGTTCTATGGCCGTTTTTGTCCGGGGGTAGAGGTTCTGCACAGCAACGGATCCGGCGATAACCTCCTGCACATGAAGGCACGTGAGAGCCCGGGCGTATTCAGAACTCTGGGAGCCAGTAAATGCCACTTCATACACCGGGGTATCCCGATGCTGAAGTATTTCTTCCAGAAGGGCAATAAGGGTTTTCAGCGGCTGACCGCCGTGGCGTTTATATGCGGAAGACTGAATGGTCTGGTTTTCCAGGACAACGGTTTTTACCGTTGTTGAGCCTACATCAATACCAATTTGTACAGTTGCGTTTTTCATCTGACTCCGGAGCAGTAAATTATTTTAGGCTTCTAAATATAAAATACAATGCCCAGAGAAAGATTTTTGAAATAAAAAAGGCCCGGATAAAAAACTGTGGTATCCGGGCCGGACCGCTCTCCCCATAGGGAAGGCTGCAGTTATCAGTGGTTTCTGCGGTGGGTTCTGTTATTTCCCCGGTGTGGTGACCGGCCCTGGCGTTCCAAGAGCTGTTCAAACTGTTCCTCCGTGAGGACGTCTTTTAATTCAAGCAGGTATTCTGCCATCTTCAGGGTATGGGCTGAATACCTTTCACCAGCCCTTGTACTGAGATCTTCCAGTCGTTCCCGTCGCGGCTCATCATTTTTGAGTTCCATTCTGATACTGTCGCGATAGGGGTGCATGGATCTGTGTTCCTGCATGGATTGGTGGTGTTCTTCACGAAGAGAAAGCCAGGCTTCCTTCTGTTCTTCCGTGAGATCCAGTTTTTCGAAAAGGGGCATTCCGTGGTCCCGTCCGGAATCTGACGGGCCGCGGCCTCCGCGGGAAAAAGCTGTCTGTACGCTGAGCATTAGACAGAGCAGGATAAGTATACGAGTACGGTTTTTCATACAACCTCCATGGGGTAGGGATTAAAAGACATCGGCAAAAAACTCCTCTTCTTCTTCATGAAAATAGTTCTGAATGTCTGAAATTTCTTCTGCAATCCGGATTTCATCACCACTGATCTCCGGGGAATTACGTCTCAGGCTCGTGGATACAAATACGGTGCCGCCCATAAGGAGAAGCAGACCTGCCGCCCATAGAAGTCGGGATACAATCGGTATACCTGAACGGATATATGCGCTGTATGCGGCGGTGAAGACCTGTTCTTCATTCAGTGGCGGAGTTTTCTTCAGGGCCTGTTTAAAAGTGGATGTCATGGGATGCCTCCTTTCGAATTTTTTCTTTTATACGGTGGATGGCGGTTCGCAGGGCTCCGCTCCTTTTTCCTGTTATTTCTGCCAGTTCTTCAAAGGAAATACCCTCCAGCTCACGGGCGGTGATAATGTATCGTTCAAAGGGTGACAGAGGTGCCAAAAGCTGCTGAATCACATCCCCGCTGCGGTATTCATTTTCAGAGGCAGCAGCGTGCTCTTTCAGCTGAAACATTTCCCTGGTTCGCCGACGCTGTTCCTTTCGGGTGATATCCATAATTTTATTATATGTTATCCGATAGATCCAGGTGGAAAGCTGTGCCCGCCGGGAGTAGTGGGAAATCTTTCTGAACAGGGTAATAAAAACTTCCTGAAAGATATCCTCAGCAGTATCCCGGTCAGTGCCTGCGGTTCTGAATACAAGGGCCCAGACAAAATCCTTATAGGTATCAAAGAGCAGACGGCAGTCTTTTTTGTTTTTTTTGAGAACACCCTCAATCACTTCCTGCGGTATTTCTTTCATTGCCATTCCTGAAAATCTTTTACTTCTTAGACGAAGTATATATTCGAAATGTTACACAACATGAAAATCTGTTGTTTTAAATCTTTTTTCACAAAGCTGACGCCAAAGTCAAAAAAATATTGTTGTGTTTGTTAATTTAAATATATATTTGTATTTCCACTCGTTGCCAGCGGAGGTTGTATGAAACGAATCATTATAATGCTGATTATACCAGCTTTTTTCCTGCGGATTTACGGGCAGGCCTATACCGTAGACGATCTTATCGCCCATGCCTTTTCTCATTCCGAGGATTTACGGCTGTTGCGGCAGGAGCGGGAGCAGATAGATTATCAGGAACGGGAGCATCGGGCCTCCGGGCTGCCGCAGATTAATGGATCCGTGGCGTATATGCATGTTCCCAAATCCTATAACCCCTATGACTTTGATATGGATATGGGTAATATGGACGGCAGTATTGCCGACCAATTGGGAAATCCCGCTGAGGTTTTTCTGCAGGATCCCGATTATGATGCAACTCCCGGTGATATACTTGCCTATAAAAATGTCCAGGGAGTGGCACAGGCCCTGGACGGTATGATCGACGGCCTGTCATCCTTTGATCTTTCCCCCAGAAAGAATACCCTGAACTGGGAGGTAAAACTTGAGCAGGTAATTTTTGCACAGGGCAAAATAAAAACTGCTGTTGAGATAGCTCAGATTGCCTACGATAATATTGATGCCCAGGTGGAGGCGGAGAAATTTTCCATCGCCCGGGATGTCCGTCAGATGTTTAATGCCTACCTGGTGGCACGGGATAATTATGATGTTCAAACACAGGGCAGGGATCTTTCCCGCAGGATTCATGAAATAGCACGACTTCGTCTTGACGCTGGTCAGGGCACGGAGCTTGATACACTGAACAGCAAATATGCGTTGAAGGAATCGGAATCATCCGTGCGGGAAGCGGCAAAGAATATGCGTCTTGCAAAGAAAAAACTTCTCACACGGGTGTCTCTTGATGCAGATTCGGATGACGTGAGTTTGGAGGGTTCTCTGAAAAAACAGGACATTCCCTGTGATTTCTCAGAAGCCCGTGAAAGGCTTCGGGAAGCTAACCGTAATCTCAAGTCCCTGAATATTCTTGCTGATTTGCGGGATAAACAGGTTTCCATGAGCCGAACGGATTTTTTGCCGTCCCTGGGTGCCTTTGCGTCAACGGGGCAGACCTCCCAGTATAACAGTACGGAGGACATTGATTTTGGATGGAATGTTGAAGTGGGGATGGGGGTTGAGATTCCCATTTTTCACGGTGGTCAGCGGCTTCATCGGCTTGAACAGGCACGGGTTGACCGGCGTATGGTGACAACCCGGTATGAAAAGACGGAACGGCAGCTTATGCTGGCGCTTGAAGCAGCCTATGAATCGTATGAGCTGGCCCGTGAAGAGCTTGAGGAAGCAAAGGAAATGGTGCATCTTGCCAATAAGAGTGTTTCTGTTTCAGAGGCGGCATACGAAGTAGGGCAAATCAGTCAGCTGGAGCTGGACAGAACGCATCAGCAGCACCGCATGTCCCGTCTTTCGGAAAATGCGGCCCTGTTGGAATTAAATGATGCAGTTATACAGATAAAGGATTTAATCGGTGAAAGTTCACTTATCCAATTTTAATGTGAGGAGTGCTGTATGATGAACAGTATAATCTTGTATATTTTTTTCGTGATTTTTTTCTGGGGGTGTGCTTCTCAGGAAGATGAGGCACAGCCGCAGAGTATTCAGGATATTCAGGATCAGAAAGGCCTGCCCGTAACTGTTGAAGAGGTTCAGCTTCAATCTCTTATGAAGGTTGAAGAAATAGGGGCCACCGTTGCGGGACATCAGCAGACCTACGTATCCACTGCTGCGGGAGGTATTCTGGAAACAATTCATGTCGCTCCCGGAGACAGGGTACACTCCGGACAGACGGTTGCCACCATGCGTTTTGAGCAGGGCTCGCCCATAGATGGTGCGCAGACTGCCTATGACCATGCCGAAAGATCTCTGGAACGAATAAAACGGCTGCATGAGGAAGGGGCTGCTTCCCAATCGGAGCTGGAGGCAGTAAAAACGCAGTATGAAACTGCGAAGCATTCCCTGGGTCAGGCACGGGTAGCACAATATATCCGGGCTTCCTTTTCGGGTACTGTACTTGACGTTATGGAAAAGGAAGGAAGCACTGTTGATCAGCGGACCCCCGTTGCTCTTATTGCGGATTACTCCCGGATTAAAATGGAACTTTCGGCAAGTGAGACAGTTTATCAACGTCTGGAGGAAGGACAGCGTGTGTTTCTGCAGCATGATGCTGACACTGTGTGGGGGAAGCTTACTCAATTATCCCTAAGTGCAGATCCCATGACACATTCCTTTACAGCTACGGCGCTTTTCCCCAATGATGACTTCATTCTTCGTCCGGGGATGTATAAGCATGCACGCATAGTGGTTGCTCAGAAAGACAATATTGTGGTTTTACCCTTTGATCTGATTCAGCATGACGTTACGGGAAATCCCTATGTATATGTGGTTGAAGATGGACGGGCGCAGACCCGGTCGGTTGAATTCGGCATGTCCGACGGATTCAATTACGAAATCAGTGACGGTATCAATGCCGGGGATTCCCTGGTGTATACCGGAACCAGTCGTTTGTATTCCGATGCCCCAGTAAATGTTGTCAGCCCCTGAAAGAGGTTAGTATGAACAGTATTAAAGCAAGTATACAACGACCATTACTGATGATGATGGTTATTCTTGCCCTGACCATGTTCGGGGCTGTTGCCTGGTACGGGCTTTCCATTGACCGGATGCCTGAAATGGATCTACCCTATATTACCGTACGTGCCGTGTATCCCGGTGCAACTCCCCAGGAGGTTGAGGATAATGTTCTTCGCCCCATGGAAGATCAGTTAAGCACTATCGGGGGCATCCGCCATATCACTTCATACGGTATGGAAAATGCCGGTTTTGTGGTTTTGCAGTTTGAGGATGAGGTGGATGAGGATGATGCCGCCATGGATGTGAAGGATAATCTTGATCTTATTTTGAATGATTTTCCCGATGATATGGACAAACCAGTAGTGCGCAAATTTGACCCTAATGCCGTTCCCATTGTAACCTTTGCTGTAACAGGCGATATGGACTTGGAAAGCCTGCGCCGCTATGTCGATCAGAATATCAGCGATCGCTTCGGGCGGATAAACGGGGTGGCAAATGTTGAGGTGACCGGTGGTCGTGAACGTGAAATTATTGTTGATCTCGATAAGGAAAAAATGGCGGCTCATACCCTTTCTCCCTTTCAGGTGATACCCCTTCTGAAATCACAGAATATGTCCCTTCCTGCTGGAAATATAACGCAGGATCGACGGGAGATCTCCCTGCGTACGGATGGTCAGTTTGCCTCACTTGATGCGATTCGGGATATGAAAATCCCTGTGCATAAATCCCATAAAAATGGCGCCGCCTCATACCAGGTCAGGCTGCGGGATATTGCCACTGTCCATGATTCAACCGCAGAGGTGCGTTCCGGGTTTCGGTATCGGGGCAAGGATGCCGTGCAGATTGCGGTTAATCAAAGCTCCGATGCAAATACCACGGAAACAGCTGAGGCGGTAATAGCCTTCTCACAGGAATTATCCCAATCGCTGCCCGATGGCGTTGAGATTCATACTATTGAAGATAAATCAGAATTTATCCGGGATGTTATTGACGGCACCTACGAAAATATTATTATGGGTATTATTCTCACAGCCCTTATTCTTTTAGCCTTTCTCTTTGACTGGCGCCTCACTGTTATTGCGGGTATAACCATGCCTGTTTCTTTGATTATGGCCATGATCGGTGTTAGTGCCATGGGGTTTACCCTCAATATGGTGGTAATGATGGCCCTGACTATTGCCGTGGGTGTTTTGGTAACAAATTCCATTATTGTTATTGAGAATATTGTTCGCCACCGCAACATGGGACAGGATGTCAGAAAAGCTTCAGAGGAAGGGGCACAGGAGATTTTTACGTCCGTACTGGCATCAACACTCACCAATCTTGCCGTCTTTATTCCCATTGCAAATACAACGGGTATCGTGGGTAATGTTTTTCAGGCCCTCGGGCTGACAATTGTCTTTGCTACCCTGGCCTCTCTTTTCCTTTCTTTTACCCTGGTTCCACTGCTGTCTTCCCGTATGCTCAAAGAAAAGACTGTGGACACGTCAAATTTTGATGACAGTCATGTTCTTGACCGATTGCTGGCACGTGTGGACAGAATGTACGGCACTGCCCTGAATCACATACTTGAAAGTGTTTTTGCCCGTGTTTCCGTACTTGTGTTTACCATCGCACTATTCCTGTTCACCATGCTGCGTATTGCTCCGTTGCTTGGGAATGAATTTATGGAGTCAGTTGATCAGGGCTTTATAACCATCGGCGTCGAGATGCCACCGGGGACCCCCTTTTCTGTTACAGAAGAAGTGATTGAGGAAATAGAAGATCGTGCCGGGAGTATTCCTCATCTGGTGGAGACCTCCGCATCCATTGGGGGAAGCGGTACGGAAACGGGGGTGCAATACGGTCAGGTTCGCGTCAGGCTTACACCTGAAACTGAACGGGATGTTTCCGCTTATGAAATTGTCAGCAGCATCCGGCCGCAATTTGCGGATTTTCCCGATGCGCAAATTACCATTGCCGTGACAGACGACATGGCCGGTGATATGGGCGGAGACATTGTTCTGGAGCTGACCGGTGAGTCCATGGATGAGCTGCTTGCGTATTACCATGATGTTCGTGATATTATGGAAAATGAAATATCCGGGTTAACCGATTTCAGCAGTTCCTGGAAAGGTGAGAAGCCGGAGATACTTCTTACGCCCAAACGGAATGCCCTTGAATATTACGGGCTGCAGCCAAACATAACCGCTGCCACCACCGTGGAGAGTACTGCCGGTCTCTTACGCTACAGTATCTCCGGTGAAGCCGGTGCGGTTTACACCGAGGATAATGAAGAGTATCCCATTCGTGTTCTTCTGCAGGAAAAATATCGAAAAAATATTCATGATATTCAAACCATGGATGTTCTCACCCCCCGGGGAGCGGTTCAACTGCAGGAACTGTATACTATTGAAGCAACGCAGTCTGTGTCAAATATTACCCGCCAGAATCGACAGCGTATGATTCAGATAAACTGCAATATTATTGAAGGTGATCTGGGTAGTATGGTTGAAAAAATCACACAGCATCTGGATGCGATAAAAGGGTATGAGAATACATCATATCGTTTCGGCGGGTTTCAGGAATTAAATACGGAAACCAATGAACAGCTTCTTTTCGCGGGAACCCTGGCCATTATACTGACCCTTATGGTGCTTATCGGTATTCTGGAATCAATTAAGATGGGCGCGGTGATTTTCCTGACCATTCCACTGGGATTTATCGGTGTGGTCTGGGCAATATATCTTACGGGTAATACTATATCCATGATCTCAAGTCTTTCCATGATTATGCTTATCGGTATTGTGGTGAATAATGCCATCCTTCTTATTGATTATGCCCGTATTCAGCGGGTAAAACGCGGCATCAGTGCCCGCAGGGCTATTGTGGAAGCGGGGGAGGTGAAGCTGAAACCCATCCTTATGGCTAATCTTGCCATTATTATTTCCATGGTTCCCATGGCTTTGGGTCTTGGTGCAGGTGGGAGTTTCCGTGCACCCTTTGCAATTACCGCTATCGGCGGCGTTCTGGTCTCAACCATATTAACATTCTTTTTTATTCCTGTTCTGTATGTGCTGACGGCTCCGAAAAAAGCCGGCTCTGCGGGATAGTATAGTAGTTACGGGGAGGAAATGCCTCCCCGTTTTATCTGGACAGAAAGGATATTTATGGAAAAGCAAAGAGAAATGCGCCGGTCCAAAGTCCGGCAGATGAAATATACACTTATACTTGATGCGGCGCTGCAGATTTTCTCCCAAAAAGGCTTTCATGATACCCGCCTGGAGGATATCGCCTATGAAGCAGGATTTTCAAAGGCGTCCCTGTATAATTACTACGGTGATAAGGAGGAAATTTTCCTTCATGTGGCAACCCGTGAATATTCAGCACTTTTGGAACGAATCTGCAGCGAAGGGGATTTTCATCTTTCCCCTGATTCTTCAATTCAAAAAAATCTGCGCCGGTTTTTTTCCGCAGTATTTAACTCCTTTGGAGCTCATTTTGCCTTTGTTCTTGCCATGGAGGAGTTTTATGTGTTCACACTTATGCAGACCACCTCTGCGAAGAAACACGAAGAGGAGATGAGAGCCAATTACCTGCAGATTAAAAAACAATTTACCGCTCTTCTGATTGATATTATTCAGGCCGGTAAAGATCAGAATGAGATTCATTCATCCCTTTCTGCAGATCAGTTGACCTCTTTGGTGGAGGCTCTTGTCCTGGGTATTCTGAAACGGTGGAAGGAAGAACGTCGTATTGATTCAAACATATCTTCCATGGTCGAGGAACTTGTTGAATTTGTGGGATATGGATTCAAATGCATGGATAAATAAGAAAGAGATACCCCGAAGGATATCTCTTTCTTGTGTAATTTCAGGAAATTACCGTTTTACTTAGAATTCAAGTTCTTCAGCATCCTTTTCAG
>JBNJEI010000049.1:0-17768 GCA_051745755.1 Fibrobacterota bacterium | reverse complement strand
ATGAACCGCCTGAGTTTAGCTTTTCCGCTGTGGTTCTGGTTCTTCCTGTATGTGTTTCGGTGACACGAAAAAACGGAGCAGATTTTTTATACAAAAAGATTTCCCCTGGTCTCCTTCTCTGATTATCCCCACACGCACGCTGTTCTTATCCTGTTCCGAGCTTTGAAACGGGGGGTGGAAAAGAAAAATCTGAATAAGTCATTTTTTCCTTGCCCTTTGGATTTTCTCTGTGTAGAATGATTAAAACACACAATTATTCAATGTGCAGGAGGTTGTATGGAGGAAACACAACAGCAAAAGAGCCAGGATATCGGGGACGGTCTTTCGGGAAAATACCTGACCTTTCATCTTGGGGACGAGTCGTACGGGCTGGGCATTTTGAAGGTCCAGCAGATTATTCACATGCAGGATATTACCGCCGTGCCCAAAACACCGGATTTTATTGCCGGTGTAATCAACCTGCGCGGAAAGGTGATTCCCGTAATAGAACTGCGCCGTAAATTTGACATGGACAAAATGGAATACACCGATGATACGGTGATTATTGTTGTGCAGGTTGAACGCGGGGATGAACGTCTTATTATGGGGGTTATTGTTGACGGAGTAACGGAGGTTCTGGAAGTGGAGTCGGATAATATCGAACGGACGCCCGCCTTCGGCACAGCCGTTGATACCGCCTTTATTCTTGGCGTGGCCAAAATAGAAGAAAAGGTGGTCATGCTTCTTGATATTGACAGGATTCTGTCCCCCAAAGAAATTGAAGCCGTTTCGGATATTTCCGAATAACTATATCGGTACATACAGAAACGAGCACATTAAATACTAAGTATAAGGAGTCTTTTATGTCCGTAAAAAACATGAGTCTGAAAATGAAATTGATTGGAGGGTTTGCCATTGTGGCGGCCATCACCCTTATTGTGGGTGCTGTTGGCCTGTGGAGTGTGCAAACCCTGGATAAACGCCTGGAAGAAGTGGGGGAAGTACGCCTTCCCTCCGTGCAGGGGGTGCTTGGTATGGAGGTTGGCCTTGAAGAGGTTGCCATGGAACTGCGCAGTCTGCTTATTCCCGGGCTTTCACCGGATCGACGTCGAGGGTATTATAGCGATATTGCTGAAGCACGGCGCCAGTATCAGGAGGCCTATGATATTTATGCGCCGCTTCCCCAGACGGAAGAAGAAGGGCGTATCTGGAATGAGTTTGAAAACGTTTTGCCTCGTTGGGTTGAGTTGAATGACGATATACTTGCCCTGCACGAAGAGTTTGATAAGATTGGCATTATGAATCCTGACCAGCTTATTTCCAATCTTCAGAAGTTTCGCGGTGACCACTACGCTCTGGAAGTACAGGTTGCAAGCCTCATCAGCGCGGGGGATGAATTTGCCGGCGGGGAAGATGCCACGGCGTGTAATTTCGGCCGCTGGATACCGGATTTTGAAACGGAAAATCGCGATCTCAACCGTCTGATAACCCAGATGAAGACGCCGCATAATCAGTTTCACCAGGCGGTAAATGATATTAAGACTGCCGTAGAGGAGGGAAATACTGCAGAGGCACAGCGGATTTTTGCCGACCGGATGCAGCCTGCTTCCCACGACGTCTTTGATTATTTTGATCAGATGATCGAACTGGCCAATGAGGCTGAATCAATCTATGATGAGCTTAATACCCGTACCATGGAAGATTCTTATACATATCAGAAGGAGGCATTCAGCTATCTGAATGATGTGGTGGATATAAATATTGCCATTTCAGAAGAAGAAGTGGAGGGGGCCGCCCGTGATGCAGTGGTTGCCACGGTGTTGGCCATTCTCGGTATGGTGATCGGTACGGTGGTTGCCCTTGTTCTCGGATTTGTTTTGGCCCTTACCATCAGTAAGGCCCTTATCGGAATTATTTCGGAGCTCTCCAGCGGATCCGATCAGGTGGCAGCGGCTTCAGAGCAATTGTCCTCATCTTCCCAGACCCTTTCTCAGGGAGCCAGCGAACAGGCTTCAAGTATTGAAGAAGTATCCAGCAGCCTTGAGGAGGTTACAGCCCAGAGTAAGCAGAATTCGCAGAATTCCCAGGAGGCAAACGGCCTTTCCAAGGATGTTGAGCAAAAAAGCCGTAAGGGTGCCGGCACCATGGAGGAATTGAGTACTGCAATGGATGAAATTAAAAATTCATCCGATGAGACAGCAAAGATTATCAAGAATATTGATGACATTGCTTCCCAGACAAATCTGCTTGCCCTGAATGCTGCTGTGGAGGCTGCCCGTGCCGGAGATGCCGGCAAAGGGTTTGCCGTGGTTGCCGAAGAGGTGCGAAACCTTTCCCAGCGTGCGGCTGAAGCTGCCAAGGATACGGCAAATCTTATTGAAGAATCCCAGCAGTATGCAGAGAAAGGTGTGGGGCTTTCCAAAAACACCCGTGAATCCATTAATGAGATCCTGGAAACTGCCACAAAGGTCTCCGCTCTGGTGGGTGAGGTCAATGCTGCCAGTGAAGAACAGACACGGGGTGTGGAGGAAATCAATAATAATGTGTCCCAGCTGGATCAGGTAACCCAGGAAAATGCCGCCAATGCAGAAGAATCGGCATCATCTTCCGAGGAGCTTGCCAGTCAGGCCGAAAGCCTTTCTGCCATTGTGGATAATCTGAGTGGACTGATTTACGGAGCCGGAACGCAGCGTACTGCCTCTATGGGATCTTCATCCCGAAGAAGCAGTCATGGCACTCATGGTGCCTCCCGGAATCATTCCTCCCATGCGGCGATCGGCCATGGGGTACACTCAGGCAGCTCTCATCAGGGGGCGGCCAAAAAACAGAAGACCACTGAGGTAAATCCCAATACGGTCCTTCCCATGGACGATGAGGATTTCGAAGACTTCTAGAAAAATCTCTTCAGTGAATATGTATGGAAGATATTTCCCGATGCAGGAAATATCTTCCTTTTTTTTTCGGCGTATCACCCTGAATCCCCCTGTATATAAATCCCCGTATATTGGCATCGTATTTGCTTACTTCTACCACGGAGGTATGTATGATACAACGAATATTATCCGGGACTAAGCTCCTCACAAAAAACCTTGACGCTCGGGCTGCGAGAAATCGCGTTATTTCAAATAATATTGCCAATGCCGCAACTCCGGGGTATAACCGCAAGGAAGTTCGTTTTGAGGATAGCCTGAGGAAGTCTCTGGATAGGCGTCATATCCGTGGAGAGAAAACTGCCTCCGGACATATGAATCTTGGCTCTTCCCGTCCCGGAGAAATTCGGCATACCATAGCACGGGTCAACGACCCCACCCTGCCCAGCGGGGTAAATAATGTGGATATTGACAGGGAGATGGCAGATTTGGCAGAAAATGAAATCGGCTATCGTTACGGGATCAAATTTCTCAGCGGTCGATATAAGAAAATTAATGCGGCGATTAAGGGCACGAGTATGCGTGAATAAGGAGTGGTAACCGATGGAAATGGGTGGAATGTTTTCAGGATTGCGTATCAGCGCTGCGGGAATGCGCGCTCAGCGCGTTCGACAAAATACCATTACGGCAAATCTGGCCAATGCGGAGACCACACGTACTCCCGAAGGCGGTCCGTATAAGCGGTCCTTTCCTGTGCTTGAAGCGCAGGGCGAGAGTCAATTACGTGAATATACAAAAAACAACCGCATCGGCGGGGTCAGAACGCATGACCGGCATTATCCCATTCGGGATTACAAGGAATCCCTGGATGATCTCAAAACCGGTATGGGTGTACACGTGGCTGAGATTCGCAAAGACAGCCGTCCCCCTGAGATGGTGCATAAACCGTCTCATCCCGATGCCGACGAAAATGGATATGTGGCCATGCCGAATATTAATGTTGTTGAGGAAATGGCTGATATGATATCTGCCAGCCGGGCCTATGAGGCAAATGTTACGGCCTTTAATTCCACAAAAGATATGCTTACGCAGGCCCTGAATCTTTAAGGAAGGAAAAATATGAATATTGCGGGCGGAAATTCCATTACCAGTATTGAACGCTTTCATTCCGTTGTGGACGCCAGAAAAAACGGCAAAACATCGGTCTCTTCTTCCGAGGGAAAAAAGACAGAGCCAACACATTCACGGGGACTGAGCCGTGGTGTGACGGCGGGCAATCTGTACGAACGGCTGTACGGAAACAGTGCGCAGTCCGGAGATTCCCCGAAAGCACAAAGAATGCCCCTGGGAACGAAATTTGATACCTATGCATAAAAAGAATAAAACCATACACGAGGCAGGCCAGGCGTATGAATAATATCAATTCAGTAAACGGTCCGGGAAAACAGTCTTTTAATATCGAGCAGACATCGAAAAATAAGGCTGCTCCATCACAAAGTTTCAAGGATACCCTTTCCAGCTTTGTTTCTGATGTAAATTCCATGCAGAACGAAGCCGGAGATTCAATAGAACGGCTTGTATCGGGGCAAACCTCCGATGTACACGGAGTGATGAACACTGTGCAGGAAGCAAAGACGGCTTTCAATATGATGATGGAGATTCGGGGAAAGGTTCTGGATGCGTACGATGAAATAAAGAGAATGCGACTTTAATCCGGGGGCGATAGAGTATGGGTGAATTTTTTAAAGAGTTACTGTCACAGTTGTCCACAATCTGGGAAAAACTTTCTCTTCAACAGAAAATAATTATCGGTTCCCTGATAGTTTTTATGTTTTCCGGTCTTTTTGTGCTTATTCTGTGGAGCGGTACCGGAACGCAGGGGGCTGGGGATTATCGTGTTCTGCACCGTAATGTCGCTACGGAAGATATGGCCCAAATTGTGGACGAGCTGACTGAGTCGCCCTATGAGTACGAACTGCGAAACGACGGCAGGGATATTTATGTGCGAAGTGAGAATCTCTACGAGGTGCGTATGCTTCTGGCCCGTGAAGGTCTGCCCAACGCAAAGAATTCCGGATACGAACTCTTTGACCAAAGCAGCTTTGGAATGACTGATTTTGAGCAGAATATCAAGGCTCGACGTGCCCTGGAAGGTGAGTTGACCCGTACCATCACATCCCTTGATATGGTAAGAGATGCCCGGGTTCATATTGTATTTATGGAATCATCCCTTTTTCAAAAGGATGCCAAAAAAGCCAAAGCATCGGTAACTCTTGATTTGAGCGGTGCGAAAGAGCCTTCACGGGATCAGATCCAGGGGATATCCTTTCTTGTTGCATCAAGTGTTGAAGGACTTGCCCGGGAGAATGTGTCCATACTTGATTCGCAGGGGCGGCTTCTGTCTTCCCCCTACGATGATGACAGTGCTCTCGGCATGAGCTCACAGAATATTGAGATTCAGAAGAATGTGGAAAACCGGCTCAACCAGCGACTGGAAGAGCTTTTAAATCGTGTTGTGGGATATGGCAATGCAACGGTGACGGTCTCTGCGGATCTGAATTTTGATCAGATTGAAGAAAACTCTGAAATTTATGATCCCGAAAGCAGGGTTCTCCGTTCACAGGAAATCAATGAAAGTTCTGTTGAAAATGCCCCTGATGGTGATCGAAGTGATGAAAGCATTGTGAGTAATTATGAAATAAACCGAACGATAGAAAAGGTTATCAAGGAAGTGGGTACGGTAAACAGTCTTTCCGTGTCAGTGGTTGTAAACGGTCAGTATGAAGAAAATGAAGAAGGGGAGCGGGAGTTTGTGCCCCGGTCAGAGGAAGAGCTTGCCCGCCTGGAGGAGGCTGTCCGCAATGCTGTTGGCTTTGATGCTGAACGGGGAGATCAGATATCGGTTACTTCCATGCGGTTTGATACTTCCTTTGAAGATGATTTTCGTACTCAAAGGCAGATCGGTGACTTTGAAATTCACGATATTATAAATTATGCGATTATTGCAGCGGTTCTTATTGCCGCGGTGATAGTTATTATCAGTATTGCACGGGCCATGGCGGATGCCATGAATCCTCCGCTTCCGCAGGTTGAGCTGCCCCGGGATCTCCAGGAAGAAGAGGATGTGGTCGATATTCCGGAAAATATAGCCCGTTCCAATGATCTTCTTGAGAAGGCGGAAATCATGGCTGAAAATGATCCGTCCAATGTTGCCAGGATAATTCAGGACTGGTTGAACGAACCACGGGTGAGTAAGGAGAAATCATAATTTGAGTTGCATTTTCCCTTGTTATAGGGTATACTAGGGATGTGTACTTATCGTGGAGTTCTATGTGCATAATATCAATCAGGGGAATCAGGAAAGAAACAGCCAGATTCTTAGTCAGGTTTCAGGTACTCAGAAAGCGGCAATAATCATGGTTGCCTTGGGCAGTGATGCTTCAACGCAGGTGCTGAAGCATCTTAAAGAGGATGAAGTTGAACGTCTGACAACGGAAATTGCCCGCCTGGACAATGTTACACCGGAAATACGTGAAGCCGTTCTTGATGAATTCAGTACCCTCTCCGTGGCATATCAGTATATTTCCCAGGGAGGTACGGATTATGCACAGAAAATTCTTGAAGAAGCCCTGGGTCCCCGCCGTGCCCGGGAGATTATGGAACGGGTCAATGAACAGATCCGCACCACGGGGTTTAATCTCCTGGAAGAGGTTGATCCGTCACAACTTGTAAATTTTATGCGAAACGAACATCCCCAGACAATTTCCCTGTTGCTTGCCCATATGGGGGCAGATCAGGCGGGGAAAATACTGTCCGAACTTCCTCAGGAGATTCAGGTGGATGTTGCTTCGCGAATTGCCACCATGGAAAGCGTCTCTCCGGGGACATTAAACCTTGTTGAAGAGGTCCTTTTAGAACAGGTTAAGACTCTTTTTGGAGGTGATGTGTCAGAAATCGGCGGCTTTAAGTCCGTGGCGGAAATTCTCAATAATGTAGATCGGGCGGCGGAGAAGAATATTCTGGAAAATCTTGAGCGTGAGAGCCCAGATCTTGCTACGGAAATTAAAAATCTTATGTTTGTTTTTGAGGATATTATTCTCCTTGATGACACCTCCATGCGTCGTTTGATGAAGGATGTGGATTCCAAGAATCTCGCAGTAGCCCTGAAGGGCGGTTCCGAGGAAATTCAGGAGAAGTTCTTCAATAATATGTCCAGCCGGGCGGGAGATATGCTCAAAGAGGAAATTGAATTTATGGGGCCTGTGCGTCTTAAGGACGTGGAGGAAGCCCAGCAGCAGATTGTTGATAAGGTCCGTCAACTTGAGGAAGACGGCGAGATTATTATCAGCGGTCGCGGTGGTGAAGACGATATCATCGTGTAACAGGAGGCCGGGACACCATGGATGACCGAAAAGAGACGTCAAAACTCATAGAAGAACTTCTGCGTAAAAAGGACCCTGCCCTGGTTGGCATGAAAAAAATTCTGAAGAAAAAGCAGAATGCTCCTGCGGACAGCTCATATTCCGTACATATTCCGGAGGTGTTTCGCGATGAATCACCGGCAGGAAATACTGATGTGCCCCACGTTACGTCAGGGTCTTTAGGTCAGTCGCAGAATGGAAGCGGCTCCCTGTTTGATCGTCATGAAGAGCAGATTTTGAGGGACAGTAAACAGATGCTGGAGCTTGAAACGCGCATTGAAGAGCTGGAGCAGGAAATAGAAAAAACACGTGAAACCTCTTACGAAAAAGGTGTTTTGGCGGGAAAAAAAGAGGCCGAAGATACCCTGCGCCAGGAGTGTGACGATGCAATCGGTGATATCCGCCGTGAGCATGCTGAGCAAATGGCCTATTCCCTCAGGATGCAGCTGGAGGATCGGGAACAGCATATTCTGTCATTTCGAAAGGACATCTTTGATCTTGCAGTTCTTTTGGCTGAAAAGATTGTCACTGTTTCTCTTGAGGGGGATATGGATTTTGTCGAAACATCAATTACCCGTGCTCTTTCCTATCTGTCGGGCAGCTCTGATATTGATATTAAGGTTTCTTCCAGTGAATATGAGCGGGTAAAGGAGTCTGTAACGTCCATAGAGAAACGTTCAGACAACATACTTTCTGTTCGGCTTTCCCCGTCAGACAGAATTCGCCCCGGGGGATGTCTTATAGAGACTGATACGGGTATAATTGATGCCACAGTTGAAGGTCGTCTCAGGAAACTTGCCTCCATTGTGGAGGAAAGTTATAAGGAAGCAGCCCATTCCTCAAACCATATTGAAAGCGATTCATCCCATGAAACAGATTCTTGATCATGTAAAGGACAGGGTTTCCCGGAGTGATACCGTGGTGGTTCGCGGGCGGATTACAGAGGTAATCGGTCTTCTTATCCGCTCCAGCGGTCCAGCAGCCTCTATTGGAGATGTGTGTCATATCCTTGATCTGGCCGGTTCCTTTGTCGGTCGTGCGGAAGTTGTTGGATTCAGCAAAAAGGACACTCTCCTGATGCCCCTTGGAACCATTGACGGATTACAGGCGGGGTATTCCATTGTCTCCACAGGTAAATCACTCCATGTTCCTGTGGGTGATGCCCTTTTGGGGAGGGTGGTAAATGGTCTGGGGGTTCCCATGGACAAAAAAGGACCGATTTTCTGTGAGGAGGAGCGGTCTGTGAATTCCCGCATACCCGATCCCCTTGAACGCGACCGTGTGGATAAAGTATTCAGAACCGGTGTTCGGGTTATCGATGGAACGCTTTCTGTGGGCGAGGGACAGCGTATGGGGATTTTTGCCGGCAGCGGTGTTGGTAAGAGTGTTCTACTGGGCATGCTTGCAAAAAACTGTCAGGCCCATGTCAATATCATTATCCTTGTGGGAGAGCGGGGACGTGAAGTTCGGGAGTTTATCGAGCGTGATCTTGGCGAAGAGGGCCTGAAGCGATCCGTTGTGGTGGTGGCAACCTCCGATCAGCCGGCGATTGTGCGGGTGAAGGCGACCATGGTGGGGGCTGCAATGGCCGAGTATTTCCGTGATGCGGGAAAGCAGGTGATGCTTATGTGTGACTCCGTTACCCGTCTTGCCATGGCCCAGCGTGAAATCGGTCTCAGTATTGGTGAGCCCCCTGCTTCAAAGGGATATACCCCTTCGGTATTTGCGCTTCTGCCCCGTTTTATGGAGCGGGCGGGAAATTCCGATCGCGGTTCCATTACCGCCTTTTTTACCGTTCTCGTTGAAGGAGGGGATATGGATGAACCCGTGGCGGATGCTGTGCGCAGTATTTTGGACGGCCACATTCTTCTGTCCCGCGATCTGGCCAGTAAAAATCATTATCCCGCCGTTGATGTTTTAAAGAGTATTTCCCGGTGTCAAAAGGATGTTATCGACGAAAAGCATCTTGCAGCGGTGGCAAAACTCCGGGATATACTGGCTGTTTATGCAAAGAATGAAGATCTTATTACTATCGGTGCCTATGAACGCGGCAGTGATCCGCGCATTGATGCGGCTATTGTGATGAATGAAAAGATCAACGCCTTTCTCCGCCAGGGCATCAATGAGCATAACAGTTTTGATGAAACCCGTTCTGCCCTCATCAAATTACTCTCAGTCTGAATAGTATGAAATCCTTTTCCTTTTCTCTTCAGACATTGTTGAGCCTGCGAATACAGGAGGAGGAGCAGTGCATGAATGAGCTGGCTCTGAAGGAAAATGAAATGCAGCGCGCACGCAGGGTCCGGAAAGAATGTCAGAATGAAATGATGGATTTTCTGAATGAACAAAAAAAAGTACGTATGGAGCAGAGTGCCGCATCATTCCGCTATTCCATCAGCTGGCGAAACACACTTCAGCGTAATATCTGGAGGAAAACCCGGGAAATTGCAGAAATCCAGTACGATATGGATCTGGCTCTGAAAAAACTCCGGGACGCAACGCGCAGAAAAAAAATCCTGGAAAAGCTGAAAGAAAAGCAGTATACTGAATGGAAACGGGAGTACAACAGAAAAGAACAGGAATTTCTTGATGAACTTGCACAGAATCAATTTCGTGAACGGGATGCACAGCAGGATTAACGCCATTCTTGAGCCCTGCGTAGAATTCTTTTTTCCTCACTTCTGCACCCTGTGCACTATGCCCCTGCAGAAAGATACCTCTTTTTGTCCTGACTGTGTTTCCCGGCTGAATACCCACGAAATATACGGTCCCGTTGTGGAAAATGCTGAAACGGTGCAGGAGTACTATCACCTCTGTTCCTTTACACCGGATGTACGTCAGGTGATACATCATCTGAAATACAAGGCATATACTAAGGCTGCAGTCAGCCTCCTGGAAGAATTGTTCCCCCGTGCTGACGCGGATTTTTTTACCTCCTGTGATTGTATAATTCCGGTACCACTACATCCTTTCCGCACATTGAAACGGGGATATAATCAGGCTGCGGTTATCGGTACTGTTATATCCCGTCGCTATGATATACCCATGGTTTCCTGTATTATACGGAGAAAATATACGCGGACACAGACAAAGAAAAATCGGGCTCAGCGAACAAAAAATGTTGCCGGCGTGTTTCGTGAAAACCCGAAACATCCTCTGAGAAAGGGAGCGCGTGTTCTTATTGTGGATGATGTAATGACCACGGGGGCCACGGTTAAAAGTTGTGCAGAGACGGCCAAAAACGCCGGAGCGGGTGATGTTCGCGTGTTCACCCTCGCCCGTGCTTAAAAGGGAAGTCCCATATAAATATGCAGAATGGGCGTGCGTTTTCCCGTTCTGCTTGCCGCCAGGGGGAATGCTATATCCGTGGATCCGAAGAGGTTGAGCTTGCGCGTAAAAATTCTCAGACCCACTCCGGTGCTGACGCCGTAGTCATAATTGGCTGCTTTTCGGGGGTGTAAAAAATCCTTCCAGAGATATCCCGTATTCAGAAAGATTCCGCCGTCAATGGAAAGAGGAACTTCCTGGAAGGGGGAATATATGCGTCCCAGGCGTTGAAAGGTGAGTTTTTTTCTTTCCAACAGGGGGAATCGGTATTCAACTCCGTAAATACATTGGTTCTGGGCCTGGAAATTCTGTCCAAGATAGCCCATGGAAAACCCGCGCAACGTAGAGGATGAACCAAGATAATACTGCTGAAAGGGATTTCGTTTTCCCAGGGGGGTTGAGCGAAGGGATATATGATTGATAAGTGTGTTCCTGCGCGAAGACGGGAGAGGGGTAAACAGCGTGGCGTCTGCATTCACGTACATATTTGCATACTCTCCCGTCGTATCGGTATAATAGCGGAGAATATTAGTGCCGATTTCTCCGGAGATGCGAAAGGCCCGCTGGGGATTTTTTTTTCGTTCACCCCGTACGAGGTTACAGGATACAAAGGGGTATACTTCATGAAATCGGGTGTGACTGTCTTCTCTGATTTCTCGGTACTGGTAATAGCCGTGTTGGACTCCTCCGCCAAGACGCAGAGACGGGGATATCCGGTGCTGAAAATGAATGCGGTTTGTAAAAAACCGTTCAAGATTACGGGGCTTCAGAAGAGAAAAAAAACTGCCCGTCTGTGCAGAAAGCGTCAGAGAGCTTCTTACTTTCAAAGGGACATTCCAGGACAGCTGTGCCGCAGGCTGAATGATTCCCTGAAGTTCAAGTTCCATGGTCTGCATGGTTCTGCCCACATTTGTATGAGCCGCGCCAACCACCACTACGGGGTGCGGAAAGGAAAGGGGTTCTCCGTGCTTCATGGTGATGAGGGATCCTCCCATCTCGGTTATCTCCAGAGGCGGTGAGAGGGAGTAATCCAGAGTAAGGGCGACCCGGTTTTCACCAATGGTATCGATGGTGATCTCATAGCGTGATATCTGATCAACAGATGAAAGCCGTTCTTCAAGTTTTTCCGGGTGGAGGGTGTCATTTGTGTGTACATCAATTCGGGACAGGAGCAGTTCCTTTTTTATTCCGTCGTTTGTGATGTCAATGGTATCGATGAGTAAGACAGGCTCTGCGGCAATATGCAGGGCAATAAGAACAATAATGGCGGCAGCTGTTTTCATAGATAAAAAGGGAGGTAACGGCTATAAGCCGGATTCTGTACCAATTACATTGGGGCAGTCATTTATCTGTAAGCGACCTACCTGAGGACAGAGGGACGAACAGCCCCTTTCCCCGAAGGGGAAATCCTCTGCTTGGTCTTGCACCGGGCAGGGTTTACCCTGTGGGAAGATCTTACCTTCCCGTTTCAGAACTGACCCCGGAAAACCAGGGCCGACTTTTCTCTGCGGCACTTTCCGTGGCATTTGCATGCCCCCGGGGCTTCTCCCGGTACCCTGTTCTGCGGTGTCCGGACTTTCCTCACCGTATATTGGTGCGACTACCAGAACCGTTACCTCCGTGATACTAGTTCTACATTGCATAAAATACAATGATTACTGAAATTTTTCCTGCATTTCTTTAAAGAAGTTCTGAGAAAACTCTTTAAACTCCTCTTCCTGCTTTTCACCGGGAGGAGCATCAAGGCATTCCACAGGGATTTCATGAAGGAATCTGCATTCCTGTACTTTTACCGCGGTATTACGCACGATCTTACTTTTGGGATAGGTCAAAAAGAGTTTTTCCATGGCCCGGGTCATTCCCACGTAAAAGAGACGGCGTTCCTCTTCAAGGCCGCCGCCCTCAAGGGCTTTGGGGCTTGGCATGACTGCATCATCAAGAATAACCATGTACACCACGGGAAATTCCAGTCCCTTGGATTTGTGCAGGGTCATAAGGGTTAATCCCTTTCCTTCGTCATTTTCCTGTCCCTTTATGATGTTGAAATTCTGTAAAAATTCCGCAAGGCTGATTTCTTTGTTTTTCTGCCGTGCTCTGTAGACATACTGCTCCAAAGCCCGTACCATTTCAGCTACATTGTCAAGGCGGGGCTGGAGGGATTTCTCCTTTGCATAGATCTTCTGTATGGATTCCCGGTAGTGTAGATCACTCAGCAGATCTTCCAGGAGATTATGGAGGTTTTCCTCTTTTTGCGCTCGTCGTATATACGGGGTGATAAATTCAACAAAGGTTCGGATTTTCTGTCGCTGTGTTTCGTAAATGCCGGAAATATCCTGATATCGGGTAAAGCTTTCCCACAGGGAACAATTCCGCTCAACACAGAGATCTTCCGCATGACGGAGGGTTGCAGAATTAATACCGCTGTCGGGAACCTTCAGAACCCTGGAGAGGCTGAGCTCATCGTCCTGATTGTTCAAAAAATTGAGATAGGCCATGATATCCCGTACTTCCTTGCGATCAAAAAAACTGGTTCCTCCGTAGATGTGGTAGGGCATCCGCCGGATTCGTAATTCTTCTTCAAACCGGCGCATATGCGCGTTGGTACGAAACAGCAGGGCCTGCTGATTGTAGGTATACTGTCCGTCTTTTTCAAAATCTGAAACCCGGTCCAGAACCCACGCCACCTCATCGGCTTCATCGTCTGCCATATAGGTGACAATTGCATCCCCCTTTCCCGCATGGGAGACAATCTCCTTGCTCTTCCGCTGATTATTCTTTTCAACCACGCCCATTGCCCCGCGGACTATATGCTCCGTGGATCGGTAATTGGTGTTGAGAATAATGGTGCGGCATCCTTCATAGATATGGGGGAAACGAAGTATGTTGGTAATCTTTGCGCCGCGCCAGGAATATATTCCCTGATCATCGTCTCCCACGGCCATGATATTCTGATGGTTTTCCGCCAGAAGGCGGGCAAGCTTCATCTGTACTTCATTGGTATCCTGAAATTCGTCAATGGAAATATACCGGTATTTTTCCCGTACCGCCTGAAGGGTTTTTGGGTGCTCACGAAAGAGTTTCAGCGGAAGCAGAAGAAGATCATCAAAATCAACGGCCTGCTCTTTTTTCTGTAGCTTTGCGTAATTTTTGTAAACCCGCGCAGTTTTTCGGTCTTCAGGGTTTATGTCTTCATAGGTATGGGCCTGAATATTATTGTTTTTTGCCAGGGAAATTGCGGAAACAAATTCACGGGGATTTTGTTTTGCCATGGTTTTGCCGCAGGATCGCATTGCATTTTTTACCAGGGACGTACGCTCGTTTTCCGAGAGTATTTTAAAATTCCCTTTCAGGCCCATATATTGGCCGAATTCACGTAAAATGCGAACGCCCAGGGAATGAAAGGTGCATATGGTCATGATATTTGCTGCAGCATTCCCCACGGTTTCACCGATGCGTTTGCGCATTTCCTTTGCGGCTTTATTGGTGAAAGTAAGGGCCAGAATCTGCTCCGGCCGGGCTCTTTTTTTCTGAAGTATTTCTGCAATACGGTGGGTGAGAACCCGTGTTTTTCCTGATCCTGCCCCGGCCAGGACGAGCAGGGGACCTTCCGTATGGGTAACGGCATTGTGCTGATTTTCATCAAGTATAATCTGTGCCATGGTACCTTTCACTATCGGAGATAAACAGCGTTTTCCGGAAGCTCTGCAAAGGGCACGGGGGATTTACGTTCCGCAGGATACCCTATGCTGATGATTGATTCAACCGCAATGGTATCTTCCGTAATATCCAGAATTTTTTTCACAAAATCCCCGGAAGATGTGTCCTCACAGGAGCGCCGGTTGCGAATCTGAATCCAGCAGCTGCCAAGCCCCAGGGACTGGGCTGTCAGCTGAAGAAGAACGGAGGCTATGGAGCAGTCTTCCACCCAGACATCAGTCACGGAGGTGTCGGCTCCTACAACAATTGCCAAAGGGGCCTTTTCCACGGGACCTGAACCGGCTTTTTTTGCACCTTTCAGGGCTTTGAGCGTATCTGCATCCCGAATAAACCAGAATTTCCATGCCATCCTGTTCCGGGAGGTGGGGGAGCGCAGGGCTGCCTCGGAAAGTATGCGTATCGCTTCTTCCGGGACAGGTTCTTCTGTGTAGGAACGAACGGAGCGTCGTTTTCTGAGCATTTCGATCATTTCCTTACCTCCTTTATACAAACAGGTTTTATTTTAGGTTCCATGATAGAGGTAGAAAATATAGATAAGAGTTTTAAAAAAACAAAGGGTGTTTTAAAAAACCTTACCCTGGAGATAGCTCCGCGCGAAGTGTGTGGGTTAATCGGTCTTAACGGAGCGGGAAAAACCACTCTTATCCGTATTATAGCCGGTTTGCTGCGTCCTGATTCCGGCGCGGTTTCTGTTATGGGGGAAAACCCTGCCACTGCCGGGGCCCGGCTTTTACGGGATATGGGCATTCTTCTTGAAAAAGACGGATTCAACGGTAATCTTTCATTTTGGGATAACCTGCGTTTTTTTGCCGCCGCACGTGGATTGTCCGCTGACTCCACCGAAGATTATGCCCGGAAATGGTGGGGGGATCTTCTGTCTCAGAAAAAATCCGTCAAATATTTTTCCCGTGGAGAGCGATCCCAATGCGGTCTTGCCAGGGTATTTTTGGGTGCCCCGCAGCTTCTTATCCTGGATGAGCCCCTGGCGGCACTGGATACCCGGGCGCAAGGGCAGTTTCACCGGCTGGTTTTGCATCACAGAGAACAGGGGTGCACCCTTATTATCAGCTCTCATAATGAACAGGCCGTCAAAAAACATTGCACCAGCTTTGCCCGTCTTTGGGAGGGAAAAACAGAAAAAACACTCCTCAATACGGAACGTGTTTTTTCCATTCGCTGCTCCAAACCGGATACGGCCCATACCATTTTGGAGAAAATATACCGTCGGGTTTCTGTTCAGGGTGACCGTGTCTGTTTTTCTCCTTCACAGAAATTTCAGACAATCGCACCGGCCATTACCGCGGTGGCGCAAAACAAAATCGAAATTTGGGAGGCGCGGGAGATATCACCATTTGAGGCATTCTATGACCACTGAGATTTATCTTGTAATTGACCGGGAGATCCGTTCTTTTTTTCGGAGCGGATTTGCCTCTCTTTTTCTGCTCGGGGTTACCACCGTAGTATGGGCGGTGTTTATATTTCTGCAGGCCGGAAGCGGCTACGGGGATCACGTATTTGTCTGGGTGCTGTTTCTTTCCATGGTGCTGAGTGCCGGTTTTACAAATCCCGTATTTATTCGGGAGCGTATTTCGGGAAATCTTGAAATACTTTTTCTATCCGGCCTGAAAAGACGTTCCATTCTTCTGGGAAAAAGCATCTTCTGCTGGTGTATGTCCACGGGTATCGGTACTGTTGCCCTGCTCCTTGTATACGGAATATCCCGTATCTTTGCGGGCGGGGAACTTTCTTTTTCAGGGGTATCAAAAGCATTTGTTTTTTTGTGCGGGGCAAGTTTTCTGATGGTTCATTCCACGGCTTTTTTTTCGCTCTTTATCCGCCGGCCCCGGTTGATTCAATTTGCTAATTTTGTGATACTCGGCTGTGTGTCCCTGTTTCTTCCTTTTATTGACGGAGAATCCGGGCAATGGACTTTCTGGTTCTTTGGTGGTGGACTGTTTTTATGCGGACTGATTTTTCTACTGGGAGCATATCGTCTTTTTTTAAGCGAAAAAATAATTGAGCCCATTGTATATTAGCACTGTTGTGTCGGTGTTTTTATGATAAACTTTAAAATAATTACGCGTTGTATTGGAGGGGTGATATGATTGGTATGATACAGGCCGCTTTTCAGGATATTCCTAAGTTTTTTCGTCCCGCCCATGCCCGGGTGATTCCCAATATTGTCCGGGCAAAAAATATTCAGCCGGGACGCTATAATATTCACATTCAGTATCCACAGATGAACAGCATCCTCTATCAGAAACCATTTATGCTTGATTTTTCCCCCTTTGCCCGTATCTTCGGCGGAGTTGATCTCGATGTTATCAACACCTATACACTGGGACGATATGTTAAAAATGAAAAAACCTGGCGGGGTTCCTTTTATTTTCCCCTTTCCCTCTATAAAGACAGCTGGTTCGGCGTGTATTTTATCATGGACGATCTGGGAAATCGTGGTCGGCGGTTTATGCTGCATGATTCTGAAGGTGATCCGCGACAATTTGAAAATATAAAATCTGGCTCCTGCGCCCGATTGATTGAAATGGATCAGCGCTGCATCTATTTTTCCAGTAAGCAGGGGACAGAATATACCCTTGAGGATATGAAAACAGATTTTTATATGAAGAAAAAAGAAGAATCTCCGGCGTTTGTCAGCAGAGATCACCGGGGAAGAAAATGGAAATCCCATACCATGGCATTTAAGACCAAAAGTGCTCTCACGGACACGGATACCACCAAAATGTCCCTGACTGACTCCATTCGCGCATACTGCGGCCTTCCTTCAAAAAGTGTATATGCACGTGTTTCCCCCTGGCATGATATTGAGCTTGTGGGACGGGCGCACGCACGTTATTTTCCCTCCCGGACACATCGTTCCTTCTGGGCTGTGTGTTATTATTGCGGAACCCGATTTACTCTGAATAACGGGGACAAAATTGATACCTGGACCAATACGGATCTTTCCCGGCGCTATGACGACTATTTTAAAAAACTCCGTATGGGGGTTGTTCGCTAAGAAATATTCTGTTTGCTCACTCTCTTCTGTATCCGAACTGTTCAGATTCACTGAGGTTTGTTCTGCATCTACCCGGAAGATGCCCCACAGGAAGTGCCCCTGTAAACAGTCGGGAGGCTGCCTCCTGAATCAAATAAGGATATGCAGTGCTGGTGGGGGGTCTCAGACGTGTTTTCCGGCCTGTCCTTGCCTGAATAGGTATAAACCTAAATTCCGCAATTGAGATTGATTTTCGGGGTAAAATGATCCTGAAAAGAGATAGCAAAATCAGTAAAAGTTGCTCCAAGATCCAACTGCGGAGCATTAGATTTCAACCACGAAATAATCCGTTCATACCCCCTTTTTATGTTCTCCCATTTTTTCTCGCAGACTGATATATCCAGCCTTTTTTGTCGTCCTGATTTCACCAATTTTGCAGGCAATAGCATAAAATTTCTT
>JBNJEI010000048.1:0-18688 GCA_051745755.1 Fibrobacterota bacterium | reverse complement strand
TTCCGGGTGTTTTCCTTTTTCCCCGGTTGGAAGAAATGGGACAATGATTTTTAAGAAAATACTTCGATACTGAGGGGACGGGGGAAATACCGCTTATATTCTTCCCGCAAAAACTCCGTCAATAAGCCAGCGTGATATGGCGGAGGAAGAGGGGAGGCTTATTTCTTCCAGTTCATCCTTTTCAAACCACCCTGCCCGCAGTATCTCCGTACCGTCGGGGCAGATCTCTCCGGCGGCATATTCAGCTGTAAAGCCAAGCATAAGGGAATCGGGAAAGGGATATGCCTGACTTTCCACATAGCGGATGTTTTTTACCCGTATTCCCACTTCTTCTGCAACCTCCCGTTCCACGGCCATTTCCGGAGTTTCTCCCGGTTCGACAAAGCCGGCAATTATGCTGTAGCGGTCTGTGGGAAACCGGGCGTTATGAGCCAGAAGTATGGCTGATTTTCGCCGAATAGCCACGATGACCGCCGGTGATATCCGGGGGTATACTGTATGGGTGCAGTGTGAGCATATCATGGCCCGTTCATCTTTTTTTCGCACCATGGAAGCACCGCATTTTCCGCAAAACCTGTTGGCGTTTTTCCAGAATAGTATCTGCCGGGCCGTACCCGCTGTCGATTGTTCTTTCTGTGACAGGGTTTTGTAAAATGATCTGAAATCCAGACGTTCCCAGGGAGGCGTGAGCTCTGTTTTGGGTGCCAGAAGTCCGCAGTACAGGTCAGTGGCGTTTTCGTCTGTTCCCAGATATTCGGAATTTTGGAGAGGAAGCGGCGGCTGCTCATCTTTGGAAGCGGGGGGGATGCTGCCGTTTTTGACAATTATGGTATTTGCGTCAAAGATATACCAGCGATGCAGGCCGGTGAATTCTTTTGGCGGGGTGTCCCCATGTTCACAGATCAAGAATGTCTCCTTTGCAGCGGCTAAAACAGATGTTTCAGTAATTTGTGAAGTTTTCCCCGCAGGGGAATAGGTTTATTGAGGAACAGACGCTTTCCCGCATTCTGAACCCATGGTTTTGATGCGGAAATATGGTGAATTTCAAGGTAGTCCCGTTTTCCCGTCCGATCTTCTGTTTCCCGAAATGCATAGAATAGAGTGCCGGAAACGGAGGATGTTTCGCCGGATAACAGGAGGGTGCAGGAGATTTCTTTTTTGCTGGAATCTATGCTCAGATGGGTGAGCTTTGCAATATCCTGCAAATAGATTCCTGCAATTGAGCGCAGCAGGGCGGCCACGCTTTTGTCTTTTGTTTTCTGTAGAAAATGCATCTGCAGTTCTTTCCTTTGGTTGTAAGCTGTCATGACTATGTGTTGTATCCTACTGAGACAGAAGGTGCACGGCACATAGATACTGTACTGATCTCTATATGGTGGGCATTACACTTCCGCTGCACACGGGAAAATAGGCACCCGTGGTTGCCGCGGCCAAATCGGAGGCAAAAAAGAGCACGGCATTTGCCACATCACAATCGCGGGATCTTTTACGCAGGGGAAGTTTTTGACGGTATGCACGACTGTCTTCACTGTCTTTTCTGTTTTCGCTTATGGTCCATCCGGGAGCCACCTGATTGACCGTAATTCCGTGCAGCCCCACTTCCTTTGCCAATACACGAAGGGCTCCATCCATACCCCGTTTGGCTGCGGCATAGGCAGACTGATCTTCCTCACACTGCATAGCACATTCCGTATTGATGGCAATAACCCGTCCCCATTTTTTTTCTATCATGGACGGGACAAAGGCCTTGGCCATCATGACATTATGCATAACACAGGATTTAAACTGGCTTTCAAAGTCTGAAAGAGGCTGAGAGAGAAGGGGCTGCCATTCGTATTGAATAACCGCGTTGTTTACAATGATATCGGGAAGATGAAAATCTTTCAGGATATCCTTTTTCATCTGTGACACGGAATCAGCATCGGTGATGTCCGCCTGTACCAGGTATGTTTTCTGCGTTCCCCCGCCGCAGGAGCTGACAACCTTCTGTGCAGCGTCTTTGTTTGAATAATAGTGAATAATAACGTGGGCACCTGCATCAGAGAGGGTTTTTGCGATACAGCGTCCAAGCTCTCCCGAAGCGCCGGTTACCAGTGCGGTTTTTCCCGAAAGATTAATTTCCATGATTGGAGCCTCCGGTATTCAAATCATATTCTGTAGGAAAATATATCCTATGGGTATGCTGTGGAAGAATTGATTTTTATTTACGGGATACAATGGCCTTTGGTTGGGCAGTAGCCACAGGCGGTGGAAAATTACTGCGCTGCGTGCCTGCCTGGAGAGAAGAGAAGGTCAGGGCACTACGACTTTGTATCTAATCCCCTCTTCTTCACGGTGGAGGAAATAGATTCCCCGGGGGAGGCGTTTGTGCCCCTGCTGTGCAGGCAGCCCCACTCCCTGCATAATTGTCCGGCCCCGAACATCGTACAGTGTATAGGGAGCGGTGTTTTGGGTCTGATCCCCTGAGCCGTTCAGGGTATGGTCCTGAATTCCCGTTTCGCCGTCCGCACCAAGAGTATCGCTGCTTTGGGTGACAAAAGCGGCCAGCAGTCGCATATATGCCGCCTGATATGAAATGGAATTCTCCGTTACCTCCCATGAATCATCGGGCCAGCCGTTATTGAAGTCAGCATACATTTTCTGCGGAGGGAGGCCTGCGGAAAGATGGTCGCTTCCCTCGTAACTTTTGTTGGGACCGCCCACAATAAAGCCCGGCGCGGGGCCGCCCTTTTCAGAAAACTGCACATTCTGCCAGAAAGAGCCGTGGGCAAACCATGAATGAAAAAATTCGTCCACGGAGTTTTCGGCACCGTAGTCCGCCATATTGCTCATATAGCATTTCCCCAGGGGATTTTTACCGTGAATATAGTGGAGAATATCCTGCGCCCGGCGGCGATGTTCACTGCGGTCCGTATCCAGATATTCTGCCTGGTTGAGGTTGAGGATTCCCGCACGGCTCATAACGGAGATACTGCCCCAGTGATATTGATCATCGGGCATACCCGCATACCAGGGGTCAGTCTCCACCATGCTGCCGTAAAAGGGGGCTGTTTCCTGGCGTCCTGTCTGAATAATTTTCCCTGCCGCTGCGGCATCTGCATGGGGAAGGTTTGCATAGTACAGCAGTGCTTCGCCGATATAGGATCTGTATGGACCGCGCCACTGCATAAACGGAACGTCTTCGTATCTGTTCAGGAAGATATCGTGCCATTGCTGTTCCCCCGTAAGGGCAAACATATATGCACCGAAGACCGCCTCTTCATCGAGCTGCTCTTCTTTGGTCCGGTCCGCGTCCCCCGCTTTGATTTCGCCCTGGTCAA
Source organism: Fibrobacterota bacterium (assembly GCA_051745755.1). Lineage (GTDB taxonomy): Bacteria > Fibrobacterota > Chitinivibrionia > Chitinivibrionales > Chitinivibrionaceae > Chitinivibrio. Next base: position 15,368 of record JBNJEI010000048.1, on the reverse strand, counting down.
CATCGGTATCTTTTTCATCCCGGCTGCTGTACCATTCCCAGGAGCGGCGCGCAGCACTTTCTAGGGTATCAGCAAAGGATTCCCATGGTGAGAAATTTCTGTAGATCAAAGCTGCATGGGATGCCATTGATGCCAGGGAAATGGCGGCGGAAGTACTCACTTTGCCGTAATACCGGGGGCGCGTATCTGTTCCGGGAGGAGTGGCACTGTTGTGGTCGATATCCCCCATTTTTATGATAACACTGCCGTCTTCGTTCTGCATTCGCAAAAGCCAGTCCAGCTCCCATTTTACCTCATCAAGGAGATCCGGCAGGCCGTTGCCCGATTCGGGAATATTCCAGTCATCACTCCAGACATCAGGATAGAGGCGGTAGGCCGCCATAAGCTCGTGTATTACCGATTCCAGAAAAGTGACATATTTGTTGTAATCCCCCGCATCAAACCAGCCGCCGCGCAGATCACGAATGCCCTCGGGATTGTCCTCATCAAAATAATCTATGGCGACGCTGTCTTGAAGAAAGGCCGGGGCGTCCGCCCAGTTATCACCCGCGTGACGGGCGGGCTTTTCAATGCCGATACGCTGATAAAAATATGTGCGTCCCGCTGCCCTCAGCACAGCTTTCCACGGATTTTCCCGAATTTCAAATGGAGGTGACTGCCGCCCGGAGTGAGGCTCTTCAATGCGGTAGATTCCGGATTGTGTCACCTCAGAGAAGTCAAGATGCCAGACACGGTCCCCGGATTGTTCATGTTCCGCACCGTTTTCCCAGGGAGAGGGGGTGCCGGTATATGCCAGGGTATCTCCGGAAAGGCAGCGGACGTAAAACGAATCCCCCGGTTCCTCCTGCCATGCATCGGTATCCTGCCCCGTAACGGGAATTTTCAGAATTGCAGTTTTATTTTCCCCCGCAGGATAGCCGAATTGATCAACCCTGATAGCCGCCTGAAGAGAAATTGTAAGGGATATAAGAAAAAAGAATACGGACATAGACGCTCCTGGAATATTTATTCTGAAGTATACCATCCGTAAGGCGGATATGCAAATTTTTTGTATATTCTTGTGCCCGCATTAGGTCCATGGGCGTGGAACACGGTGGCGCATTCAGTATTTCCACTCCCCTTACCAATTGGTATAATTATCGGATTCGTATATTGTCCATGGGCCGTCCGGTACGTCTTCCCGGTCTACAAACTGCCAGTCAACGTTATCATTAATTCCGCCATAATCGTCAAAAAACTCCTGATCAACTCCCAGTTTGAGCCACACAGCGGGGCTGAGATCAATGCCCGCATGGGGACTGATATCCATGCCGCTTCCTTTTTCGTTGCGGGGGCGGGCGGTACCAAAGACATAATTGACATCGTCGTAATGATAGGGGCCTGCATCCAGCCACTGGGCGTAGACCCAGTTACTGCCCTCATAACGGATACGAATCCATCGGCCCTTTACCATGGATTTATCCTGCCAGTTTTCAGCCTCCTGCCAGGGAATATGTTCCGTGGAAAGTTTTCGCGGGGTCCACTGATCTGAGCCAAAGACCGGGCCCATTCTATCGGTAAAAACACTGTTTCTGTTGAGCCACTCGTTATAGTCAACATAGTATTCTGATTTTAGATTCGCCACGGTCTGAACCTTATCCTGATCAGAGCCGTCAAAAATTGTTTTGCTGTAGTCGTTATAGGGAAGTGCAAAATAGTAGGGGTTTTCAATCCCTCTGTACCGGGAATCCCGGGGAAAAAAATTATTATCCCGGGAGAGGGTGGGCGCATCTTCAAGGCCGTAGCGGTCCCCCCATTCACTGTCCCAGGAACTTGAAACATTGGAGATGTTATGATTGTCGTCTCCGGCACCCTGGCCAACCCAAAAGGTGGATGCCATGATGTTTGTATGGAGATGATATGATTGCTTTAGGGTCAGATACATGTCTTCAACTACATATTCGTCGAGCGGATAGGCGAAGGTTTCATAGCCGTCACAGGATACGTGGATAGTGTCCGTGACAGATTCACTCACGGATGGAGCCCTCTGCAGTGATCTTTGTGGAGATACCGGAGTGTTTTGGCGGGGTGAGTGAAAATAGGTCATGGTGTGAGTGCGCTCGTTTTGCCGGAGTGCAAGCTGGTAAACTCCCTTCGCCTGATCTGCGGGAAGCGTAAAGGCAGCAGTCCTTTCGCCGCCGTCCCTGCGGGCTTCATGTATAAGCCTGCCGCGAATATCGTATATGCGCAGAAAAAGAGGAGCCTGAACAGAGTTTTCCACATGGAGAGAATTCCCCTCAAGGCGCATGTTTCGGTTTCGCGCAGCTTTGTCTCTGATGACGGAGATATTGTTTGTGAGAACAAAGGAGCCCGTTTCATCTGTTTTGGCAGAATAGTCCTGTTTCGCAAGAGTAAGCCGTGCTCCTTCAAGGGGAGTTCCGTCTTCATCTGCCACGGTTCCTTCAAGCCGGATTGGAATATCGCAGTATCCCTGTCTGACAAGGCTGAAAAAGATAATACATATTGTGAGTGAGATGAGCCGGGTCTTTTGTATAACCATATATGGCCCACCTTTTTAGATATATACTGGATAATATATGCAAAAAAAATTTTTTCTGCAGATTTTTCTCTGCAGTACTGAGATAACGTCCTATGCCTTACTCACTCTGTGCAGGGTACATATTTCAAAATCAGGATTCCTGTAAGAAGATATGATGGAGACCATCTTGAGTGTAAATGCACAGCAGAATCAGGTGTCTGATTGTACCCGGATGCGTACTGCGATATTTCAAAAAGAAGCAATTACGTCGTATTTTTTTGATCCTGAAACAGAGGGGTTCTGCCACCTGTTTGAGGGTTTCACCCGGTATGCGGGCAGGTAATATCCAAAAGAGACATCCGGTTCTGCTTGCCTGTATTGATGGTGAGAGCGCCGGGGCGGCGGTGGTGAAACGGGGGAATACGTCGGCGGGTATGGGTGAAACATTCAGGTTTGTGCCTACGCGTAGTGTATATACTTCCTCTTCTGCGGATACAATGATTTGTCTCGGTGTGCAGGAGTTTTTAAAACGCCTGAAGTCATACAAAAACTGGCAATATCCGGAATCAGTGGCTGTTTTGCCCGATTTTCAGGGTCGGGGAATTGAAAAATCTCTTATACATAGAGATTACAGCATTGATTGTCGGGTCACCTTTATACGAAAATATCGGGGTCAGAATACAACACACATATGTATGAACGGCGGAGGGCCGCACTGTACTTTGGCGGGACATGATGCGGTTGGTGTATATACAATGATACGCAGAAATACTTCTTTTTCTGCTGAAAAAAAGGAGACAGGGGCGAATAAAAAAGCTCAGAGAAGGTATTTTCTCTGAGCCGATTATTCTTACCGTTGGGCGCGCATAATGTAGTAGAGCAGGGTCAGCAGGGAAGTTACTGCGGAGGCTACGTAGGTGAGAAATGCTGCATCAAGCACTTTTCCCGAAGCAACTCCTTCCCGTTCTGCCACCACCCCCGTGGAAACCATCAGTTTCTTTGCCCGTGCCGTGGCATTCCATTCCACGGGAAGGGTCACAATTGAGAATATCACCGCCGCAGAGAACAGTACAATACCGAGCATAAGCAGTCCTTCAAACTGCAGAACAATACCGAGTATGAGCAGAATATAAGAAAAGTTTGATGAAAACTGCACCACGGGCACCATATTGGAGCGCAGCCCCAGCCAGAAATAGGCGTCCGCATGCTGCAGGGCGTGACCGGCTTCATGGCAGGCTACTCCAATGGCTGAAAGAGAGCGTGATCCATAGACATCGGGGGACAGGCGCAGGGTTTTACTGCGCGGATCATAATGGTCGGATAAAAAACCATCCACCTGTTCAATGGTTATATCTGTTACACCGGCGTGGTTCAGCATTCTTCGCGCAGCTTCTGCTCCGGTGAGTCCCATGGAGCCTGCTACTTCAGAATATTTTGCAAAGGTTGATTTTGTTTTCATTGTGGCGTAGGCTGCAAGAAGAAGTCCCGGCGCAAGTATGAGAAAATACATAGGATCGAAGAAAAACATAGGAGCTCCTTTTTATAATCGTTTATTCCGCTGTAAATATAAATCCCGTGTATGGGGAAGTATCCTTTTTTCATAACTTAGGTGAAGTGATGCGTTTTATTACAAAAAAATTATGTCAGCAGGGATATGAGCACCTCCGTATATTCCCGGGTACCCAAAAAACCGCCGATATCCGCCGTTCGGGTTTTCGGGTCGGCAAGTGCTTGTCTTACGGCATTTCGAATTCGGTGTGCCTGGCCGGGCATGCCGATATGGTCAAGCATAAGGGCAGCTGCCAGCAGCAGCGCTGAGGGGTTGGCAATGTTTTTTCCGGCAATGTCCGGTGCCGAACCGTGTACGGCCTCAAAGATTGCCGTATCAGCTCCGATATTTGCTCCGGGTGCCATGCCCAGGCCTCCCACAAGCCCGGCGCAGAGATCAGATATAATGTCTCCAAGGAGATTGGTGGTGACCATAACGTCAAATTTCTCCGGGGCGGTCACAAGGTTCATGGCGGCGGCATCCACAATCATCTCTCCATACTCAATCTGCGGATACTCTTCCTTTACCTTTCGTCCCGCCTTGAGAAACAGGCCGGAGGTGGACTTGAGAATATTTGCCTTATGGAGGAGGGTGACCCGTTTGCGGCCCAATTTCTGTGCCAGAGTAAAGGCAAAATGCACTATTTCTTCGGAGCCCGCCCGGGTAATGACTGATTTTGCCTCGGCGTATTCTCCGTCTTCGGATACATATTGGCCCGTACCGGAATACATGCCTTCCGTATTTTGCCGAATGGTAATGAGATCGATATTTCCGTACCGGGAATCGACGCCGGGATAGGAGATAACGGGCCGCACATTGGCAAAGAGATTAAAATGTTTCCGCAGGGCCACATTTATTGAGGTAAATCCCTCGCCAACGGGGGTGGTAATGGGACCTTTCAGGGCGATTTTGTTTTGTGCAATGGAGGCACGGGTTTTTTCCGGCAGATATTCTCCAGTCTGCTCCCAGGCATTCTTTCCCGCCTGCACATATTCAAATTCAAGCCCGCATTCAAGGGCTTTGAGAACGCGTATGACCGCCTCCGTTATGGATTCACCAATGCCGTCTCCGGGGATAACCGTGATTTTCATAGCCGGGTCCTTTCCAATGGTATGTATGAGAAAAATATACAATGATTATTCTGCATATTATCCGGAAAATGCGATTCAACGGGAAAGATTATACCAAGACATGCTGTTTTTTACTATTTTTACTGAAAGAAGGCAGGTGATGAAACAAACCAGAAAAGAGATTGCAGAGTATTATCGAAGGATTACTATTGAAACCGCTTCCAGCTGGAAACAGATTGTACTTCTGCATGAAAAATTGGCAAAACTTATTGCAGAAGCTCTTCGGGGGGCTGAAAAAGGACATATTCTTCGTCTGAAACTCAACCAGGGTCAGAATATTATCTCTCAGCTGCAGATTGCCCTGAAGGAAGAAACGGATGACGCAGCCCAAAGCCTTTTTTTATTGTACGATTATATATATACCAAGCTGGAATCTTCCAAACCAGAAGATTGGCAGGCGGCACTGGAGATAGTGGAGCCCCTGCGGGAAACATTTGAGGAATTGTTAAAAAGAAAGTAAGTGTATGGCAAAATTATCAGATATTCTGTCCCGGGATAATAACGAGAAACTGCGGGAGTTCCAGAAGAAAAATGCTCCTGTCAAAAAAACTTCAAAGAAGCAGTCAAAACCTTCACGAAAAAAAAATCCTGCTCCCCGGGTGCGTATTCCCGATTTTGTCTCCATCGACCTGGAAACAACCGGTCTTGACAAGGGACGCGATCGCATAACCGAAATCGGAATGGTGAAATATATCGGCGGCAAAGAGGTGGATTCCTATTCAAGTCTGGTAAATCCCGGCATACCCATTCCCCAGGAAATTGTGCAGCTCACGGGTATAACAGACAAAATGGTTGCCGCCGCCCCCCGGTTTCCCGAGATCATGGATGAGGTCTATACCTTTATCGGCCGGCTTGCTCTGTGTGCGCATAAGGTCGATTTCGATTTTTATTTTCTCAATGCTGCCTTTCAGCGCCACGGGGGAAAACGAATTCGCAACTGGCGTATTGATACCCTTGCCACGGCGCGTCTTCTTCTTGATCTGCATGAGGGATATGCCCTGGGAAAGGTTGCAAAGGCCCTTGATATTAATCTTCAGAATGCCCACAGAGCCCTTGATGATGCCCGTGCCGGCGGTGAAGTAGCACTGAAGCTTATTCCCATGATAGATGATATACCTCCCCATACCCGGGTAAAACTGGCCCGCTTTGCCCCATTCTCCTTTGTAAAAAAAATTCTTGAAAGCTCTGTTCAGGGCTATGAGGAGACTCCTTCCACGGCTGCCTTTAAAAAAAAAAGTATTCCCCCCAAAGCGCCCGGTGACCCTGCGGCAGTAATTTCGCCCACAGAAATATCAGAACTCTTTTCCTCCCGCGGTGCCGTGCAAAAGCATTTTGCCGACTATTATGAACGGGCTGAACAGGTGGCCTTTGCCCGCGAAACAGCAAAAACCCTCAATTCCCGCGGTGTTGCGGCCATGGAAGCCGGAACCGGAACGGGAAAGTCCCTTGCCTATGTTCTCCCTGCGGCAAAATGGGCCCTGGCCACGGGTAAAACGGCGGTTATTTCCACCAATACAAAAAACCTTCAGGAACAGCTGACGGCAAAGGAACTTCCCCTGATGAGGGAGATACTGGGAGAGTCCTTTCGCTTCAGCCTGCTTAAGGGCAAAAACAATTATGTCTGCATAAAGGCCTGGAAGAGCTTTGTTTCCGGCGAGACGGGATCCCTTTCTCCTCATGAGCGGGATACGGTTTTGCCCCTGATAAAATGGATTGATGAAACAAAAACCGGGGATATTGAAGAGCAGAATTTTTTCAACCATCACCGTCTTCTGCATATCTGGCAACTTATTTCCGCTGAAAACCGCAATTGTTCAGGCTGTGCCTTTTTCTCCCGGTGTTTTATGCAGTATGCCCGCAGAAAAGCAGCTCACTCTCATGTGGTGGTTATCAACCATGCCCTCTTTTACAGTGATATTCTGGGTCAGACCAATTTTGTTGAACATGCGGGAGCCCTTATCTTTGATGAGGCTCATCAGCTTGTTCCCACGGGGTATCGTGCGCTGGAGTGTGAGATTGACACCCGGCGGGCCCGGGCGCTGATTGAGTTTATGCAGGAGACCCTCAATACGCTGAAGGGATATAAAAAAGACATTCCCGATCCGGTTTTCGAGCGTATGGTGCATCAGATGACCCGGGCGGTGAAAAGTCTGCGTAAGAATACGGATCAATTTTTCGGTGAGCTCACCCTGTGGCTGAACAAAAACGCAAAAAAAGCAGACGATGTCAACCGGGGCATCCTTCTTATCCGCTATGAAAAAAATGAGTTTTCCGTGTATTCCGGTCTTTCGGGAATGAATATTGCCCTTACGGAGTGCATTGAGGTTTTGGAAAGTTTTAAGCGTTCGGGCATCACCGGGCTTGAGAATACAATTGCCATGAATGAAGTTCGTGTGGGTATTGACCGGGCCCGGCAGTTTCGTGCCGATCTCAGCTACCTCACCGCCGCAGATGTGGCTGGGCATGTATTCTGGGCACAGGGTCCCAAAACCGGACAATGGGCAAAACTTACGGGAACTCCCGTGGCGGCAAACACCTTTCTTACGGCCTTCTGGAAGCAGTTTCGCGGCGGCCTTGTCTTTACCTCGGCAACCCTTTCTCCCGATGATGATCTGCACTATTTCTGCGCCCGTGCCGGTTTGTCAGATCTTTCACCGAAAACAAAAAAATTTGAATCCCATTTCTCCCGTGAGTCCGTTCTTCCCCTTGCGGTAAAAAACGGCCCTGCTGCCACTGATGCACAGTACGGAGAATATATTATTTCCATTCTGCGGGATATAAAGCAGAGCATCAACAAAAACACCTTGGTGCTTTTCACCAATAATACGCTTCTGGAAGAGGTCTACCATACCTTTATGGAACGGTATCCCGAATACAAAGGGGAGATTTTTGCCCAGCGCATCAGTGGTAACCGCAGCTGGATTCAAAACCAGATGCAGGAGGTTCAGGGGGCCGTGCTTCTTGGTTCCGGAGCTTTCTGGGAGGGGGTTGATATTCCCGGTGAAGCCTGTGAGATTGTTGTTATTCCCCGCCTGCCCTTTCCCGTTCCCTCTCATCCGGTGGTGCGGGCCATATCCGAGGATATTGACAGCTCCGGAGGTAACGGGTTTATGGATTATTACGTGCAGGAAGCGGTATTGCGCTTTAAGCAGGGAATGGGACGGCTTATTCGTCATCGTGACGACCGGGGAATCCTCTGTGTTCTTGACAGCCGCATGGTGCAGAAAGGCTACGGAAAGCGTTTTCTTCGCGTCAGTCCCGTGGAATTTGAACAGGTGGACAGCGACATGGTTTCTTCACGGGTTCGCGGGTTCTTACAGGAAAGGGAATGACGCTCTTCTGTTTTAACGGTGCGGCGGACCGAAAACACTTGGGTGTTCCGCAAAAGATCCTTCGTGCTGTGGATCAGGTTGCGTCCATTTTCTGTGCAGGACTGGACAATACCCGGCGGGTGTATTCCGGGTTCTGGGCGGATCCATCCTTCTATACATACCTTGAATCCTGCGGCCTGTCTCCCGCACGGCTTACTCACCAGCCGCAGGAATGTGAGCGAGGTGAACCCTGGACGGTTGACAGGGAGGTGCTGGATTTTTTTGCTGAACATTCCATTTTGGTACACTGCCCGGCTCCGGAAATTGTGCGCCGGGTAAACTCACGTTTTTTTGCCCATAGGCACCTCTCATCATTGGGGGTTCCCGGCGCAGGGACTGTTACACAGGTGGATGATTTTTACCGACTGCGGCGGGGTGTTTCAGATTTTGTCCTGAAGCCTGATCACGGCAATGCGGGAGGGCACTTCCTCAAAAGCGGCACCATGTCCGAATCAGCCCTGACGCAGGCCCTTGCCGCGGCATTGAAGCGGGGAGAGCGCTTTGTCTTTGAGCCCTGGTGTGATGTGGTGTGTGATCTTGCCACAAAAATCCACATAAGCCCTGCCGGGGCGGTTGATATTGCCGGTCACCACCGCAATATGTGCAATCGCAGCGGGGCATTTTACGCCAATATTTTCTGCGAAAATGATTCCCGGATATTACCCTGGCGCAACACGCTGGATGCGGCGGCACGCAGAGTGGGGGAGGCGCTTTTTACGGCGGGATATTTCGGCCCCGCCGGAATCGATTCATTTATCTATAAAAAAAACAATGAGGTATTTTTAGCCTGTGCCATCGATATAAACGCCCGGCATACCATCAGTACTGTTTCCTATGGTATTCGCCGTAAACGGGGTCCGGTTTCGGCGGGAATGTATCGGTTTATCGGCAAGCGCCGCCACGTGCTTCCCGCCTCATACGACACACTGTTTTCACAGCTTGGAACATTTTTTTCTGCGGAGGAAATGCCCCTGCTTACCACTCCGCTGCGGATGATGTCTGCAGAAACAGGGCCTGTTCAGCCCGCCCGGTCGGCCTTTTATCTTGAAGCGGAGAGTGAAGATGAGCTTTTGGAGAAGGATGAGCGCTTGCGGCGGTGTGTTTTGAAATGAGGCTGATGGGTGCGGTTTCGGGGGGAGTGATACCCACGAAGGATTATTTTTTCCATGCCCTGTATAACAGCGTGGCTACCACCATTTACCGTGAAATGATGCTCACTGAAAGCTATGATACACCGATCTGTCCACCTGATGTGCAAAACGAAAGGGGGCGCGCACTGCCGGAGGGCTCTGAAGACGAAGAATGAGTGTTCCCTGGGGAATCAGATTACATTTGTCCCGAAATACGGCGGTGGGACGCCACGACGTTTCCCGCGCGTTTTAATTGGATAATTATCATACCTTCCCCAGTCACTCTGCGTTTCATTATCAGCATGAGAGAGAGGTCGCAGAGGTGTCAGCGGCACGTCCGGAGTGCGGCATCCGGGAGAAGAGGTTTTGAGAGAAGCGAGGGAGTACGGAAAAAGAATAGTGAGTATCCGCATGGATGCGCCGACCTGATCCCCATTAGGAGTTTACAGTAAAATACGATTCAGATAGTTTCGTGGTACTGCTTTTTTTAAAAACCATGCCGTGGCGCCGGTTCTTATTTTACCCGATTACCTGCGGTGTCAATTATAAGCCATTCGTCGCTTTCAATCAGGGTGTGTTCCCCCGCCGTTGAATCGCGGCGTGCAGAATAGGTTACCTCTGCGGTACCGTTGGTAAAGGGCTTTGCATACTCATACTCACAGGGAATAACCACCTGTCCATATGTATTTGCATAGCCCATTTTTCCATTTCGCAACACACGGACCAGGCCGTTTTTGAAGCTGTCAGGCCCGTTGTCAATGCGTACAATATCAAAAAGTATCCGTTGATTTCTGTCGATTGCAATTACTCTGCCGTAGGTACTGTCATTTGGATGCTCAATCACATGAGCAAAATGTATAAGCCTGTGGCTTCCGAAAAACGCATAGGAACCAAAGGGAATTACCGTGTCATTGTCCGGATTCAAATAGGCCACCCGGGCTCCATATTGGAGATACTCTTCGTCGGTTACAGCGGTGAGAACTTCCGGTGCAGCCGTGTCGGTTAATGATTTGTCATAATATTCATACTGTGTCGGTTCCGCGGTGAGGTATCCCCTGCAGGATATCAGGGACAAAAGAGCGAAGAATAGAAGGTGCAGTTTGTTTGTTTTTATTACCATACAAATTTCGGTGTTCGTTATTGCTTCACTTTTCACATCTTTCCCCGTGCATGCCCCGGCCGGTTTACCAGCTTCACATTCCAAAATCACCGGGCATTTCGCAGTGTGGATACACCCATGCGAAGAAAACGCCCCTTATTCTGAACTGCGGTATACGATAATATATACACCGGGCACGGGGATATGACAGTAATCTTTGGATCTGTTATCCCAATGTATTCCAGGCTGCTCTTTGTGTAACCCAAAGCGGTAGTGTGTTGGAAGAAAGAGCGGCCTGGCGGGCTTTTTTATCACTGGTTCCGCACGCAGTATCGGTTTCCACGAATGATCTTCTCTGCACGGGGTGAATATCACACAGATTCTGTTTCGGATATACTGGCTGCATATCCCGTGAAAAACTGTAAAACAGTGCTTTCAGCCACGCCGTTATGCATGGAAACATCAGCCGTACAGGTGATGTGCCGAAGGGCTTCACCTGTCTGATTGGTATGGTCTCTGTCATGCTCACCGTATATGAATAGGCACTGTGCACAGCAGGATTTTATAGCAAATATGAGTATTGTGAAAGGTGTAAAAAAACAGTTGTATTACAACGTCAATGAAGTATATTTACATTTTAGACGTAAAAAAAGGTGATCAGATGTCAGAACAGTTTGATGAAATCCTTGAAAACAGTGCTTGTGCGGGCAAGCTTTTTTCACACCCGGCACGAATACAGATACTGCAGCTTCTTGCACAAAACAGGTGTTGTGTTCCTGCCGACTTTTTTTCCAATCTTCCCCTGTCCAGAGGAAGTATCAATCAACATCTTACCGCATTGAAGGAAGCCAACTGGATTCAGACATCTTTGAATGGGTCCCAGATTCAGTATTGTATTAATGATGACGTTTTCGATAGTTCCATTCATCAGATGAAGAGGCTGTTTGATTCGTTTCTGTCCCGGAAAAAAGCGGAGTGCATTACACATAGGAAACAAAAAAAGAAAATCCTTTTTCTCTGTACCGGTAACTCCTGCCGCAGTCAAATGGCTGAGGGGTTCTTCAATACATACGCATCGACAATCGGCTGGGAGGCGGTGAGTGCCGGAACTCTGCCGGCAGGGACAATTCATCCTCTTGCGATATCTGTAATGAATGAAAAAGGTATTACTCTCACAGGTCAGAGCCCAAAAGGAATAACAAAGTTTCTGGGAAAAGAACGTATTGCACTGGTTATTTTTGTGTGCAGTGAGGCCGAAGAAAACTGTCCGTATCTGTTCCCTTTTGCCAGTCGGAAAATAAAAATGCCCTTTGAAGACCCTGCGGCTTTTGTGGGAAATGAAGAAGAGACACGTGCTACATTTCGCGCGATCCGTGATCAAATAGAAACACGAATAAAACTGCTCCTTGAAGAGCTTTCAACAGGAGAAGAACATGACTAAGAAAAAAGTACTCATCAATGGCTTTGGGCGAATGGGGCGTCTCTTTTTCAGAGCGGCATTCGACAGCCCGGAATTTGATATTGTGGCAATTAACGAACTGAAAGGCGATGCCGCAGCGTCGGCACACCTTCTGGAATTTGATTCGGTTCACGGCAAATGGGGGGAAAATGAAATTTTTACCGAAGGAAACACCATTACAGTACAGGGGCAGCAGATCAGATTCAGCACAGCTCCCACACCTTCCGCTATAGATGTTACAGATATTGATATCGTGGTTGAGTGTTCCGGTCAATTTAAGGATGAGGAATCATTACAACCGTATTACGATGCCGGTGTACCAACGGTGCTTGTTTCAGCACCGGTCAAAGGTCGGGCACTTAATGTGGTGTACGGGGTGAATGATGATCAATACAATCCCGCAGAACACAACCTGGTTACCGCCGCAAGCTGTACAACAAACTGTCTTGCACCAGTGGTGAAAGTTATCAAAGAGAAACTGGGGATCGTACACGGGGTGATCACTACTATTCACGATATCACCAATACACAGACTATTATCGATGCACCGCATACAGATCTCCGTCGCGCACGAGCCTGTTCGCAATCATTGATACCTACGACCACCGGATCTGCTACGGCGATTACAATGATCTATCCTGAGCTGACGGGCAAACTGAACGGTATGGCAATTCGTGTTCCTCTTCTCAATGCGTCACTAACAGACTGTGTTTTTGAAGTAGCTCGTGAAACCACAGTCGAAGAAGTAAACGCTCTTCTTAAAGAGGCAGCGGGAAGTTATCTGAAAGATATTCTCGGGTATGAAGAACGTCCCCTTGTTTCAGTCGATTACAAAGACGATATTCGTTCATCCATTATTGATGCGCCTTCCACACTGGTAAACGATGGAACACAGGTGAAAATTCTCGCGTGGTATGATAATGAAGTGGGGTATGTTAATCGTATGGTAAACCTCTGTGAAAAGATTGCGGGACTGGGCCAATGAACACTATCCGTAACTATGCAATTGTTACCGGTGCCTATTGGTCGTTTATGCTGACTGATGGAGCACTGCGCATGCTGGTGCTTTTGTACTTCCACGAACTGGGCTATTCTCCTGTAACGCTGGCCTTTCTCTTTCTCTTTTACGAATTTTTCGGGATTATTACCAATTTCTTCGGTGGGTGGATTGCCCACCGTTTCGGGCTGAAGTCAACCCTGGTGTGGGGGCTGTCAATTCAACCGCTGGCACTGATCGGGCTCACGTTTATGAATCAGGAGTGGGCACCTTCAGTGGCGATACCCTTTGTAATGGCGGTTCAGGCGCTCTCCGGGATTTCAAAGGATCTCACCAAGATGAGTGCAAAAACAGCAGTGAAATATCTTGTTTCCGAAGATCAGAGTTCGTCACTTTTCAAATGGGTGGCAGTGCTCACCGGCTCAAAGAACGCGATCAAAGGTGCGGGCTTTTTCGCAGGTGGCTTTCTTTTGCAGAAATTAGGATTTGATCAGGCGCTTTGGACGCTTTCGGTGATTATTATCCTTGCCTTGATCTCCTCCCTTGCCTTTCTCCCCAAAGAGATAGGCGTTGCAAATGTGAAGAGTAAACTTTCCGGGCTGTTTGATCAAAAGCGTGAGATCAAAATTCTTTCAGCTGCACGCGTTTTCCTCTTCGGGGCCCGGGATATCTGGTTTGTCGTTGCAATTCCGGTGTTTTTCACCACCACCTTTAACTGGACTCATTCCCAGGTAGGAACCTTTATGGCCTTCTGGGTGATTGGTTATGGAGTTGTGCAGGCCGTGGCACCGGCAGTGATGAAACGATTCACCGGCGGGAAAGCTCCCGGGGGAAAAGCGGCACTGACTATTTCACTGCTGCTCACCTTAGTTATGAGCACCATTGCCATTCTCTTTTCGCAGAATAGTGCACCGCATATCACTATTGTGGGCGGCCTGTTTCTCTTTGGAGTGGTCTTTGCCCTCAATTCCAGTGTGCACTCGTTTTTAGTCCTGGATTATGCCGATGGTAAAAAGGCAGCTGTCAACGTGGGATTCTATTATATGGCAAATGCAATGGGAAGACTTTTGGGGACCCTTCTTTCGGGGCTGCTCTTTCAATGGGGCGGCGTACTCTGGGCACTGATTGGTTCGGCAGTATTCCTTGCCATTACCTCTGGTATAACGCTGTTTCTCCCAAGGGATACTGCGGTTGAAAAAAAATAAACGCTGTTTCTCTGTAAGAACTATTTCTGTCGCCGTCTGATGGCAGTTGCGCTTTCACGGGACATGTGGATGATAGTATGGAACGCCCGCCCGCAGTTTTTTCGGTCATTGCGGCATATCTGATTCCGGTGTGTTTGAATTCCGGATATGATTTTTTTTGCTTCCACTTAATACTAAGACAGGTGAAAAGCGAAACATTCGGACTGGTCTGTACTCCTTTCCCTGTGGAGGAATCCACTGAGTTGTTCCCGGTGTATATCAGTAAGTACAGAATCTATTGTGCCTGGAGTTTATATACACCCGGGATGTAAACCCCGGCACAGACATGGGGAACGGTTTTTTCCTCTGGTGTAATGAGAAATCCGCAGTGATCGCACCACTACATACGGGGAAATACATTTGATGTATCCACGCTTTTGTCGGGTGCGGTATGCTGAGACAGGGAAAGTACCTCCGGGGAAGCACGGCCTGAGAGAAAAAAACCTCGTACCATGGACCGGTCCGATCACAGGAAGTTCCCCGTCACAGGAGTATGGATATATCACGGTGGTTTTTTACCCCTCCGGTTGAATAAGTGCTCCCTTACTGTTACTCACGGCGGTATAGGGAATTATAATTATCCATTTCGGTGGGTTTTTCGGCAGTATGGTGATATAATTATTTTCTGCTGGAACGGGGGACGCTGTGAAAGGGTTGTAACCGTACCATTTCCTAATAGTCCCGCCCTGTACGGTTGTATGATTGTTTCCTTTCTGTGTATTTCAGGGGTATAGGGAATTATAATTCCCCATTCAGGTGTGTTTCCCGGCAGTATGGTGGTATAAATGCTCCCCGCAGGAGCGGGTGACGCTGTAAAAGGATGTGTACTCTGTCAGTTTCGCCCGTGCCGCCCTGTATGGTTGTATAATTG